>NZ_JAUBUC010000041.1:0-60337 GCF_036705285.1 Microcoleus sp. B4-C1
CGTCCAAAAAGGACGGGCGGGACGCCCATCCCACAATAACAATTAAAATTGTAAGTTATTTAATTCGCGTTCCTAAAGCCGTTCCAAGAAATTTCGCAATAATTGCTTTCCCGCAGTCGTCAAAATACTTTCCGGGTGAAACTGCACACCTTCAATGTGCGGATATTCCCGGTGTCGCACGCCCATAATAGTTCCGTCTTCAACCCAAGCGGTAATTTCCAAAACTTCTGGACAACTCTGCTTTTCAATTACTAAACTGTGATAGCGAGTTGCAATCATCGGCGATTCCACGCCCTGAAAAACTCCGACTCCTGCGTGTTCTACCTGAGAAGTTTTGCCGTGCATCAACACGGGTGCAGAAACAATTTTGCCACCGAATACTTGACCGATACTTTGATGTCCGAGGCACACGCCTAAAATTGGTAGAGTCGGCCCCAATTCTTTGATTAATTCCAGAGAAATTCCCGCATCTTCCGGCCGTCCCGGGCCGGGAGAAATCACCACTGCTGCCGGCTGCAATTGCCTAATTTCTGCTAAGGAAATTTGGTCGTTGCGGTAGACTTGCACTTCGCTGGCTACGGGCAACTGGGCACCGAGTTCTCCTAGATACTGTACCAAATTGTATGTAAAACTGTCGTAGTTATCGATTACTATAATCACGGGTTAAGTTGGATTTTAGGTTTTAGATTTTAGATTTTAGGTTAACTCGCTCCCTGAAAGCAAGGGTTTTAAGATTTTAGATAGATGCCCAAGATAAAAATAGTTGCAATATAGACGAATAAAACTAAAAACCTCCCATTGGTCATCTAAAACCTAAAATTTGCTGAGGCCAATAATTTACTGACGGCCGATCGCAATTTGAACGACTGCCCACAAAGGAGGCAGCAGAAGTGCAGTACCGACGATGATCGCAGCCATTGCCGATACCAGAACTGCTCCGGCACCGCAGTCTTTGGCAATTTTGGCTAGTTCGTGGTAAGATTGCCCGACTGTCAAGTCTACCACCGATTCGATCGCCGTATTCAACAGTTCCATTGCTAAAACTATGCCAATGGTGACGCCGATCACAGATATTTCTACAGGTTTCAGTTGCAAAAATAGGCCGAGTCCGATCGCCAAAGTGCCAATAACTGTGTGAATCCGAAAATTGCGCTGAGTTTCAAAAGCATAACTCAGACCCCCCCAAGCGTATCTAAAACTCGTAGCTAAGCTAGATGCGATTTTCCAGGACAGCTCTCGGTTGTATTTCAAGGCTTTTTTAGGCTCCTGGACTGTCTGGCTAGAAGAGTCTTGAGGCATGGGCAGAAACTGTGCGATTTGTGATGAAATTGAGGGTCTATCTAGTGTCATAAAGAACCAACTTTAATTTACAGAGATGAATGAAAGCTAAACTTTTGAAATTAACTTCATCAAGTCTAGGTAACTTTTCTAAGTTTTTACTAAAGTTTTGGTTTAATTTCAGAAAGTTATATTGGGCTTGACATACTTTGTTAAGTAACCATCAACTTCAGTTATGCTGTTTGGATCGCAAGACCGATCGCCCGCAGCAAAGTTTCTTGTCGATCGAGCATTTGAGTCAGACTTTCTTCATCCGGGTGATCCCAGCCCAAAAGATGCAGAAAACCGTGGGCTGCCAGCCAAGCTAGTTCGGTCTTCAGGGGATGTCCTTGCTGCTGGGCTTGTCGGTTAGCTGTATCGATCGAGATGACGATATCACCCAAGTATAGGGGTTCAGATGACTGCATTTCCTCTAGCTGAGGACAGTCTACCTCTAAAGCTGCGAAAGCTAGTACATCGGTCGGTCGATCGAGCTGGCGGTACTGGAGGTTGAGGGCTTGCATCTCCGTATCGGCGGTTAAACGCAGACTGACTTCGTAGCCTGGGGCCACTGGCACATCCGCCGCCTGGTTTTCCAGCCAAACGCTAAACCAATTTTCCCAGGTTTCGGCTGCAATCTCCCCGCTGGCTGCACTCTCAGGGAGGTTGGAAGCGTCGGCTGACTGCTGGGCGATCCCGTAACAGTCCTCGACGTTCACCTCTATTAACATTTTTTTGCTCTCCTGTCAAGGGATATATTCAATTTTTTACAAATTCCAATGGCGCGATCGAACGGCAGGGGATTTTGCTGTTGCTGGCAAGATACAGTAATCTGTTAGAGATTGCAACAGTCAGGCAGAACAATCAGCTTAACTCCAGATTAAGAAAGATCAAAAACATCAGCAGAAATTAGAGGCTGATTGTTGGAATCCTCGATTAAGAATTGAAATAGCGATCGAGAAATGCCAAACCCACGAGTACGCCCAAAAGTCCGGCGGCTGTCAAGGCAAAATGAAACAAAGAAGTCGCCCGCTTGCGAACCATGTTCCGCATCGCCAGCTTGACATAACTCGGTGGAGGTGCATTGTTTGTCGGCGCTGTTGGAGTTTCGGCGGACTCTTCTGAGGCTGGAATTGCTGAGGGAGGTTGACTCATAACGGTTAGTTTAGAAGGTTAATAGAGGGGCTGTTGAGGACAGGCTCGTCCCGATGTTAACAAATATGTAACGTTTTGTGTAGGTGTTTTTAGGTTTCAGATGACCGCAGACTGGTTTCGGACAACAAAGCATCCGCCCAAACAGCATCGGATTCTGAAAGCGCAGGGACTAACTCAGCCATATAATCGATCGTAAAATCATATCCGGCGCGATCGTACAATGTATTCAATAACCCCTGTAAATCGACCATTGGTTCAGCATCGTCTCCGCGCAAAGGCAAAGGAAAAGCCGGAATTGCATCCGGTAGATTAAACAAATACAAATCAGCCGTGGGGCGACAATCTGCCCGACTCACCAAAAGCCGATAAGTTCCGTCAATATCGTTACCCAAAACTGGCAGAGGTTCGTAAATTCGCAGCAGGTCAATTTCCACTAAGTGCGATCGACTTGCCAACACCTTATCCCGCTTTTCCTCATACATTGTCCGCCCTTGTCCCGGACGTTTATTAGCAGGTGAAAGCACCTCAATCACCGTCACAACTTCCTTACTTGCTATATCTATAATCTCCAAATACCCTTCTCTCACCTCCTCAAACATCGGTAATCCGACTTTCAAAGGCGTAGCAGTTCGTGTCGCGACAGCTACATTAGATGCACTGGAATTTCTGGGAGTAGGGGGGCGCACAATTGAAACATCGGGAATCCCAACTAAAAGAGATTGTTCTCCCTTAATTTCATAAATACGCTTTTCGATCGCAACTCGATATTTTGGCACCAGTTGAGGAACCAATGACTCCTGAAGGATACTAATCAGTAAATGATGAACTTCGGGCCAAAACTCAGGGCTTTCTAAATAAGGATTCATTCCCGGAAATGGATTAGGCATTGATTTAACTCCTGTTGATTTACCTGCTTAGGACTTATGCACGGGTGGCCAGAAACCGGGTTTTTGCTCCAAGACTTCGTTACAGCCCGCAAAAACCGCAACAAACCCGGTTTCTTTGGTTGAGATGCGTCCAAGATTACTACTCCCTAAGCAGAGAAGCAGCCCAAGCAGTATCGGCTTCTGAAAGCGCAGGTACGGGTACGGCGGTGTAATCTATTCTAAAGTCATAGGCGGCGCGATCGTAAACCCCATTTAATAACGCTTGTAAATCTACAGTTGGTTCCGCATCGCCCGCGCGCAAAGGCAGGGGAAACGGAGGAATCATATCGGGTAAATTGAAAAGGTACAAATCTGCCAAAGGCCTTTGATTTCCCCGACTCACTAAAATTCGATAACTTGCCTCAATATCGTTATCAAAAACTAACATGGGTTGGTAACTTCGCAGCAAGTCAATCTCAACCAGATGAGTTCGACTACCAAACACCTTTTCTCGCTTTGCTTCATACATTTCTCGCCCTTTGCCAGGGCGCTTATTGGCTGGTGACAGCACTTCAATCACTGTCACAACTTCCCTAGTTGCTGTATCTCGCACCTCTAAATATGCTTCCCTAAATTCCACAGGTACTGGCAGTCTGACTTTCAAAGCTGTCACAGGCGGTGCGGCAACTGCCACATTAGAAGAAGTAGGGCTGGTTGGACTAGGAGAACGCTGCACCGTGACATCAGGAATCCCCACTAATAGGGAATTGTCCCCACTAATCTCATAAACTCTTTTTTCAATATCGACGATATATCTTGGCAGCAACTGCGGCACTAATGATTCAAAAATGCTACTAATTAGCAAGTGATGTACTTGGGGCCAAAAGTCAGGACTTTCTAAATAGGGATTCATCCCCGGAAATGGATTAGGCATGGATGTACCTTCCGTTTACTACTATCATTTTAGCAGCTCAATTAGAAAAACGCAGACAATATCAAACTATCATCTGCGTTAGTTGTGGAATGGGCGTCTCGCCCGTTTTCAAAAATGTGGAATGGGCGTCTCGCCCGTTCTCAAATCAGTAATTAACTCCCCTAAAAATCGCCGTAACTACTAATCGCCGCCTGCAACCTCCCAATCACTTCATCAACCGAAATCGCCCCCAACTCCCCAGAAGCCCGCGTCCGAATATTCAAACTATTCGCCTCAACTTCCTTCGCACCCACAACACCCATCACCGGAATTTTATCCTTCTCAGCATTGCGAATCAACTTGCCCAAACGCTCGCTATCCTCATCAGCTTCTGCGCGAATATTTAGCGCCTTCATCTTCGCCGCCACTTCCTTTGCAAACGGCAAAAACTCCGCGCTGACAGGCAACAATCGCACCTGAATTGGCGCCAACCACAGCGGAAAATCCCCCGCATACTGCTCGATCAAAATCCCGATCAAACGTTCCAAAGAACCGAAAGGAGCGCGGTGAATCATCACCGGGCGCTTGCGAGTGCCGTCTTCAGCAACGTATTCCAAATCAAAACGTTCGGGCAAGTTGTAATCTACCTGAACAGTTCCTAATTGCCATTCTCTATCCAAAACATCTTGGAAAATGAAATCGAGTTTCGGCCCGTAAAAAGCCGCCTCCCCAATTCCCTCAAAATAATTCATTCCCAAAGTTTCCACCGCGCGGCGGATTGCACCTTGAGCCTTTTCCCAAGCTTCATCGGAACCGATATATTTCTCTAAATTGTTCGGATCGCGGAAACTCAAACGCGCCTTAAAGTTTTTCAGTTGCAGACTCTTGAATACTGACAGAATTAAATCCACTACATTCAAAAATTCAGCATCCAATTGTTCCGGCGTGACAAATAAGTGGGAATCATCCACCGTAAAGCCACGCACCCGCGTTAAACCGCCCAATTCTCCCGATTGTTCGTAGCGGTAAACTGTGCCGAATTCCGCTAAGCGCATCGGCAATTCGCGATAGGAACGCAATTCGCTTTTGTAAATTTGAATGTGAAAAGGGCAGTTCATCGGTTTCATGACAAAACCCTGTTCGTTTGCTGCCGCTTCTTCATCCTCCGCCATTAGCGGAAACATATCTTCTTTGTATTTCTGCCAATGTCCAGAAATTTTGAACAAATCGACTCTGGCAATGTGCGGAGTCACTACTTGCAAATAACCGCGCTTGATTTGTTCTTGTTTCAAGTAATCTTCTAAAATACTTCTCAAAACAGTGCCTTTCGGCGTCCACAAAGGCAAACCCGGCCCAACTGGATCGGCAAAGATAAACAAGCCTAATTCTTTGCCTAATTTGCGGTGATCGCGCCTTAATGCTTCTTCTTTGCGGTGTTTGTATGCTGCTAATTGTTCGGGAGATTCCCAAGCAGTGCCGTAAATTCGCTGTAACTGAGCTTTGGTTTCGTCGCCGCGCCAGTAAGCGCCTGCTAGGCTTTCTAGCTCGATCGCCTTTGGATTCAACTCACTGGTATTTTCTAAGTGAGGCCCGGCGCACAAATCCCACCATTCCTCACCCACATGGTAAAGAGTAATCGGTTCGATCAAACCTTCTAAAATTTCTAATTTGTAAGGTTCATTAATCTCCTTAATTCTGCGTTCCGCTTCCTCGCGGCTGACTTCTTCCCGAATTACAGGCAATTTGCGGTTGATGATTTTGATCATCTCTTTTTTAATGGCTTTTAAATCCTGTTCCGTAAAAGGTTCGGGAGTGTCAAAGTCATAATAGAAACCGTTTTCAATCCAAGGGCCAATGGTCACTTGCGCCTTGGGAAATAACTTCTGCACCGCCATCGCCATAACGTGGGAGGTGGTGTGGCGAATTTTTTTTAGTGCCTCCGACTCACTCGTGCGGGGCAACTCAATTTTAACGGACTCTTCTGGAGGGGACATGGATTGTGAGCTAGACATCGGCTGAATTAGCAATTAATTTAGTTGCAGTTGCTTCTATCTTACTCAGATTGGGGCAGTAAGCGCCGACTTCAGGTTGGGGGACACTCCGGGAAATTACAGCAACAGCCCTGATGGTGGCAACGTTTAGTGCGTCCCGCACTGCGACTCTCAGAAACCGGATTTTTTACTATTTTGGTGGGCTGTCACCCGTCTTGCTATGAAAAAACCTGTTTTCTCAGCAACCGTGAGCTCGCGAACTAAGGATCGCGAATTAAATAACTTCCGTAGGTTGGGTTGAGGAACGAAACCCAACAATTCCCGCGTAGCGTTGGGTTTCGTTCCTCAACCCAACCTACAAAAAATGCAAGTTATTTAATTCTCATTCCTAATTTGGCAGAATTTGGGGATTTCGACTCAAAAATCGCTGCTGGCATAGTTTAATTTATTCACACCCACCTGCTAATTGTTGTTAAATTATTGAATTTTTGTTAAAAATATGTTACAATTTGTAAAGACCGTCTAAGACTATAATAGATAAATAACCCAATTTTGATCCATGCTTAATTCCAACTTGCCCGAGCCAGAATTGCTCAAAGCGTTACTGGAACCGCTGTTAGAGGATTTCACTTACTGGTTCGACCGATCGGCAAAGCTCTTAGAAACTGAGGAAATTCCCTTTCTGGGCGACGAAGATCAATCTGACTTGCTGGCGCGAGTCAAACAGGCTCAGCAAGAAGTAGGCGCAGCTAAAGCTCTATTTCAAGCAACCGGAGGTCAAGTTGGGATTGAAACAGCAGCACTGATGCCGTGGCACAGACTGCTCGCCGAATGCTGGCAAGTATCGGCACGCTTTCGCTCATGGCAGTCAGCTCCCCCTGGAAAATAAGGAAGCGAGTTCAAGTTAAATTTGCAGTCAAATCCCCAACCTTGGGAAATGTGGCGGCCCACTTGACAACCTCCACCAGATTTCCAGTTAATAAGTTATCAGAAAATTGGGTTTAAAACCCCGTCCTTTTAGGAAGGCTTTATTTCCAAAAAGTTCTAAAAGTTTCCCAAATAGTACCCTATACTACAAAGAGATACAGGTAGAATAACCGCGAGCATCGAATGGATAACCAACCCCAAAATGACTGGCTAGGAAACAATAATGTCTCGTGGGTGGGGAAAACCACAAAAACATAGCTAGGGTAGCAATCGCGCACCCATACCAGAAAACTCAAAATCTTAGTAGTTTAGATGTACCGTAGGGCATACGGGAACAAAGGGAATAATCCCTTAACGCTTGGGGAGACAAGCCCTCTGGGACTATTCAAATTAGGCTGGAAGCTTCGTTCAATTGGACGGGTTTTTGGTTTAAATATTGCCGAAGGGATGAATAGTTTAAAGGTATGTCAGTGAACCAAGAATCCCCGCGTTTACGGCCGGGAGTGTCAATACTTGCTGAAACACTTTTGTAAATTGCTGTGTGGCTGTTTAGCCCGGAGGAGAAGATAATGTTGCACCTGCTTTATATTTTAGCTTTTACCGTTCTTGCCTTTCTGGCGGTCGGTAACTTAATCCGCAGTCTAGTCACCGTTGGTATGGAGTCCCAGCGCCCTCAACAGTTCAGGGCAAATAATCCCTACCCATCCTATCCTCGCTCTCAACCGGTACCGCATCCAGAACTTTTAGATGAATACGGAAACATAGTCAATGAGCCGCTTTTAGTGATGCGTTCGCTGACTGTCCAAGACGCCCGCGAACAATTAGATGCTCTCTACAAATCATCTCCGGGCGGCAGCGACGAAGGGGGCGAACTAGCCTGATACAACCACAGCCGCAGCATTTATACTTAGGCGCGATGCCTCAAAAAAATATAGGACTTACACGCTAGGTGTCCGAAGCCCGGTTTATTCATAGATGGTGGGTAAAAACCGGGTTTCTTGGGATCAGTCGTCAAAATAATTGGTCGTTAGTTTTTAACTAATGGCTAATTATTTGCGCTTTTTTAAAGTTTAATTACCGATTAACAAGATCGATCGCCAAAAAGCGATAATTATGGCACTGATATCCAAGAGAGCGAGGATAGTTTGACACTCAAGTACAGGGAAACTAGGAATCGGGGCGGGCACGGCGGAGCGAATTTGGGCGAACACCGGGGTACCCCAGGAGAGCGAAACCAATTTTTTTGTACTTTACTTACCAAGTGCTGTAAATCTATCAGATACTGAAGAAGGAGCGCTCTAAACCTCCTATCGATCCTGTTTTGTCATCGGCAAAAATGCACGTTTAAGGCTAGATGATCGTCCCTATTTCGCTACTGGCAGAACTTCTGCAAGCTTTGCCCCAACTGCGGGCACAAATTTATTTCAAATCTTCCATGACAGCCTTGTCTCACGCGATGGAAGACTTAGTTTTGGCGGGTTCCGACGACGAACCGCTAGTCATTGCCAGCTTTCAGCGAGAGCGCTTCTACCGCCAGGAAGCTCACCGCTACCGGCGAATTGCCTCACGCTCCTCTCAGGTATACGTGCTGGCTGCACCGGAAACTGACTTTAAAAATTCTTCGGAGTGTCACGAAACTGTGGCGTTTGAACCGGAGGACGGATTGAGTAAAGAGTGGCATTTAGTGGTACTGGGGCAACACTACTCAACTTGCCTGATTTGTCAAGAAAAAATTGTGCCGATCGACAACCAGGACGATCGCGGGCCACTGTTAATGGATCAAGCTCGCAGATTTGAAGGAATTTGGACGTTCGATCGCGAGGTAAGCTCCAAAGCGGCCGCATTGTTGCTCGATAGAATTGTCAAATATCGCCCGGAATTGGCAGAAAAGATCGATCGAGCGCGAACTACTTACAAGCTCAAAACACCGAAAAAAACGAGGAAATCCGCCACTTCCAAAGCCACCAAACCCGACATAAGTACGAGAAAAAACTCAAAAATTCCTAATCCAAAATTGAGCGATGCTTTTACCGAACGCTTAGTAACCTACTTGCAAGCAGGCCAGCACAAACTGCTTAAAGCATACGCCGCGATCGCCGCTCAGGAACGCAAAGAACGCCTGGTAAACTTAATTACCACGGCAATGCGACAGTCTCTCAACCCACAAGAAATCGTCGAAGTTGCAGTCCAAGAACTCGGCACTGCCCTGTCGGCAAGCCGATGTTTGATTTATCGGTGCAAGGCTGCAGATGTGGCGGTCAAAATCGATCGCGAGTTTTTGGGGCAGGGCGCTAGTTCCATGCTGGATCAGACTTGGCTGTTGCAGGAAAATCAAATATGGAGCGACGCGGTGGCGCGGCAAGAGCGAGTTTACATCCAAGACACAGCACAACACCCACTGATTGTCAATACAAAATTCCTGGAAAAAATTGTAAAAAATTGGCAAATTGTCTCTTGGTTAATGGTGCCAGTGCTTTATCAGGGGCGGGTTTTGGGCATGGTGGAAATGCACCAGTGCCGCTCGACTTTGGCTTGGGAAGAAGACGAAATTGCTTTAGTAGAGGCGATCGCCACCCAACTCGGAGCAGCCTTAATTCAAGCAGAAACCTACGCTCATTTAGAAGAACTCAACCAACAATTAGAAGCATTAGACCGCACTCGCAGCAATCTAATTGCCATCACCGGACACGAACTCCGCACCCCTCTTTCTACGATTCAAGTGTGTTTGGAAAGTTTGAACTCCGAACCAGATATGCCTGCCCAATTGCGGCAAATCATGTTAGAAACAGCCCTCGGTGATGCCGATAGAATGCGGAAACTCGTGCAGGATTTCTTAACTCTTTCTCACTTAGAAAGCGGGCGAGTCCAATGGAATGTAGAATCGCTGACGCTGCAAGAATGCGTTGATTTGGCCCTTAGCAGCGTGCGATCAGGGGGCGGACTCGATCGACAGTTACCGGAAATTATCGCCGAGGTGTCGGCAGAATTGCCTTTAGTGCAAGCAGACGGAGAGTGGTTGGTGGAGGTGCTCTCCAAACTGCTAGACAACGCTTGCAAATTCACCACACCTCAAGGAAGCGTCACCATAAGAGCGAAATGCAACGGTTCTCAGATGGTGGAAGTGCTCGTAGCCGATACGGGGAGGGGAATCGAGGCGAACAGTTTAAAAGTAGTGTTCGATCGATTTTATCAAGAAGAAGGAGCTTTGCGCCGCAGCGCCGGCGGTACCGGTTTGGGATTGGCAATTTGCAAACAGATTGTTGCCGGCTGGGGCGGTAAAATTTGGGTAGATTCCGCAGGAAAAGACCGAGGAAGTGAATTTCACTTTACTATTCCGATTGTTTAGACTAAATTGATACAGCGTATTCAAGGTTTATGAGGTATACCCCAGAAACCGGGTTTCTTTACAGTTCTCGCATGATTACTGATTCTGTTGCTCGAAACCCGGTTTCTCCGTACTAAATTTACATGGAATATACTGTAAAAAACCGGGTTGGTGGGCGTCTGAGCGCGCAAGTAGCGATCGAGTGATATCAAATCCGGCTGCGCTGGCATGATATCAAATCTGCTGCTAACAAATTTGATATGAGGGGCTATTTACGCCGGACTTGATATCAAATACTAATCTACAGTCGTCTTGAGACGACTTGAGCTATGAGGCTCTTGTTTCAACACCTGTCGGACTTAACGACTAATATTAATGCCGATGGCATCGGAAGGATTTAACCACAGAGAACGCAGAGCTCGCAGAGAAAGAGAAGAGAGAGATGAATAATTCTGATGCAAAGGTCAAGGAGATCGGCCTCAATCCTCACCCTGTGAGATCAGCCTTAAAGGAGATGTGGCCACGCGGTGTTCACCTTTAATATCGAAAGTATCAAAACAGATTCAGGATGCGCTTGCCGTCTTAAACCCGGTTTGGCGACGGAATACCTAGGGATGCTGCCCAAAATTAATACCAGTTTACAATAAGAATCAAACTGTAGGTAAGCTGCAAACCCCCATAGTAATCAGTCATGCCAAATCTAAAATCTAAAATCTAAAATCTAAAATGGTATAACTCTCCTGTTCACAAGTCGCGAGATGGTAAAAGTCGCTCGAATCTGTTGAGGCACTGCCGACGCCAGTGTTGATTCGTGAAAAGTTTTGAATGCAAATGTTTCGCCCGGAAAAAGTTTTTTTCCATAAGAATACTCAAACCTAGAGGTTAGAAAAATCGATTATGTCACCTACAATCCAGATGAAATCTACTCAACCTATGGCCAAAAAGCCACAGCTACAATTAGGTTCTCAAGGTAAAGCGGTATTGGAACTCGAACAACTGCTAACCAAGTTGCAACTTTATCGGCATCCTGCTAAAGGAATTTTTAACAAAGCAGTTGAGTTTTCTGTGAAACTGTTTCAGTTTCGGGTTTTCTTGTCGCCGGACGGCATTGTCGGGCCGCTGACTTGGCAGGCGCTTTATACTGGAGCTCCAGTTAATATGCCGATACTCAAATTCGGCAGTTATGGGGAAGCAGTCGCTACTGTTCAGGAAGTTCTCAAAACTTCCCAGCATTATGGCGGTAAAGTTGACGGCGACTTTGCTACTTTGACGGACAAAGCTGTTCGCGCATTTCAAAAAAGCTTTGGGATTGAGGCCGACGGGATTGTCGATCGAGAAACTTGGACTGCTTTGAGCCAAATCCCGCGTGGCTATGACCCTAATTGGTTCTTGACTTAGGGTTGACGCGGTAAATTGTTCGATCGTGTGTGGGGATAAATTGGGAGAATATGCGATTATTCTGGTGCCCCACAAGCACCAGAATAATTGCTATTTTTTTTTGATGGTTTTTTCGGAATTCGTGCTGCCTAATTTTGTTTTATAACTTGGGTGGAAATTACCAATTATCAATTATTAATTACTAATTATCAATTATCAGAAGAGATCGATCGGCAAAAAACTGTTAACTTTCCTTACAATTTCGACAGCGGTGTCGCCTCATGATGATACGATGCCGTAAAAATCCTTTGGATATGTTTATGGCAGAAGAACTCACTGGACAACCCCCTCTTTTCGGCGGCAGCACCGGCGGCTTGCTGACCAAGGCGCTAGTTGAAGAGAAGTACGCGATCACTTGGACTAGCCCCAAGGAACAGGTGTTTGAAATGCCTACAGGCGGCGCTGCAATCATGCGTCAAGGCGACAACCTGCTGTATCTGCCCCGGAAGGAGCAGTGCATCGCTTTGGGCGGCCAGCAACTGCGGGCTAAATTCAAAATCTCGAACTACAAAATTTACCGCGTGTTTCCCGACGGTTCTACTGAGTACCTGCATCCCAAAGATGGCGTGTTCCCTGAGAAGGTGAACGAAGGTCGTCCCTACAACGGTAAGATTGACCGCAATATTGGCAGCAATCCCAATCCGATTAAGGTCAAGTTCACTGGTAAAAAAACCTACGAAGTTTAGGTTTTGAGCGAATTGCTGAGCTATTTTCGGGTAGTATGTCCTGAAAAGCTCAGCTTGCATTTTATAGTTTGTAGTAGCGCTTGGACGGCAGAAGCTTTTTCTTTATCGCCCAATCGCCACTGCAAACTTCAAATGCGATTAAAATTTAATAAAAATTAATAATTACATTAACCATGAATCTGGTAATCAGGCGAGCAACTCATCAGGATATCGATGTTTGCGCCCGCATTAATTATGAAGCTTTTAAATGTATTTCCGATCGCCATCAATTCCCTACAGATTTTCCGACGCTGGAGTTTTCAACTGAAATTATTGGTCTTCGGATCGAAAGTCCGTTGTTTTTTGGCATAGTAGCCGAGAGTGAGGGTGCGGTTGTCGGCTGCGGGTTTATGGACGAACGCAACCCGATTCGCGGTATCGGGCCCGTCAGTGTCGATCGAACTTTTCAAGGCCGCGGCGCGGGACGGGAAATCATGAAAGCTTTGCTGGAACGGGGACAGGACGCTGTGGGTATCCGTTTGGTTCAGGAATCTTTTAATATGGCGTCGCTGTCGCTGTACGCTTCTTTGGGTTTTGAGGTAAAGGAACCTTTCGTGTTAATGGAAGGGAAGTTTCGCAGCCAGCCTCCGCATGGATTTGAGGTGCGACCGCTGGCTAGTGAGGATGTTGGTGAATGTGCGGCTTTGTGCAAGAAATTATACAGGTGCGATCGAACTTCGGAGATTGAATACGCCCTGAATGACTTTTCTCCCTTCGTTGCTTGTCAACAAGGTCGGATTGTGGCTTATACTTGTGCGGTGTCGGCTTTGGGGCACAGCGTCGCGGAAACTGAGGCGGATATGCAGGCTTTGCTGTTGGGGGCGGTTGCGTACAGTTCCGAAGCACAGGTTTCTTTCCACTTGCCGATGCGTTACGCAAGTTTGTTTCGCTGGTGCTTGCAAGAGGGGCTGCGCGCCCTCAAGCCGATGGCGGTGATGGCGGTTGGCGAGTATCAGTCGCCGGAGGGATGTTGCTTTCCGTCTTTTGTTTATTGATTGTATAGCGAAGTTAGTATATGATATTCCCCGATTTCTCACAATTTTCGGAACTGGCGAAACAAGGCAATTTTGTACCCGTGTATCAAGAATGGGTTGCTGATTTGGATACGCCGGTGTCTGCGTGGTATCGGGTTTGTGCGGGTCAACCTTACAGTTTTCTGCTGGAGTCGGTGGAAGGTGGGGAAAAACTTGGGCGTTATAGTTTCTTAGGGTGCGATCCGTTGTGGATTTTGGAGGCAAAGGGATCTCGCACAACTCAAGTTTACCGTGACGGTTCCGAAAAAGTATTTACGGGCGATCCGTTTGTAGCTTTAACTGAATGTTTGGAGTCTTATCAACCGGTCAAATTGCCACAGTTACCGCCGGGAATTGGCGGGTTATTCGGTTTTTGGGGTTACGAGTTAATTAAGTGGATAGAACCGCGAGTTCCCGTGCATCCAGCCAGCGAGAATGATTTGCCGGATGGATTGTGGATGCAGGTTGATAATTTGCTGATTTTCGACCAGGTGAAGCGGAAAATTTGGGTCGTCGCCTATGCGGATTTGCGGGAGGTTGGGGTTGATTTGGCCGATGCTTATCAGCAAGCGTGCGATCGCGTTGGTAAGTTAGTTCAGAAGCTGCAATCGCCGCTTTCCCGGCAATCTACTCTGATAGAATGGACACCTCCCAATAACGGGCAAGATGCCCGTTCCACAACCGGAAATACAGAATTGGCTTACACTAGCAATATTACCCGTGAAAAGTATTGTGCCAATGTCTTAAAGGCTAAGGACTATATAAAAGCCGGAGATATTTTTCAAGTAGTTATTTCGCAGCGACTAGAGGCTGAATACAGTGGCGATTCTTTTGCACTTTACCGCTCTTTGCGTCTGATTAATCCTTCTCCGTACATGGCTTATTTTCATTTCGGAGATTGGCAGATTATCGGTTCGAGTCCCGAAATCATGGTGAAGGCAGAAAACACTGCTGATGGCAAAAAAATAGCAACTTTGCGACCAATCGCCGGCACTCGCCGCCGGGGTAAAACTCCTCAAGAAGATGATGCTTTGGCTGCTGAATTGCTGCAAGATCCGAAGGAAATTGCGGAACACGTCATGTTAGTTGATTTGGGCAGGAACGATTTAGGAAGAGTTTGCCGAAACGGTACTGTAAAAGTTGACGAATTAATGGAAATTGAGCGTTATTCTCACGTCATGCACATTGTGAGCAATGTGGTGGGAGAATTGGCCCAGGATAAGACAGCTTGGGATTTGTTGAAAGCTGGTTTTCCTGCGGGTACGGTTAGCGGTGCTCCGAAGATTCGGGCGATGGAGATTGTGCACGAGTTGGAAGGTTGTCGCCGGGGGCCGTATTCTGGGGTTTACGGGTATTATGATTTTGAGGGGCAATTGAATAGTGCGATCGCGATTCGGACTATGGTTGTTCGTTCTTTAGGTGGTGACAAACATTCGGTTTCTGTGCAAGCAGGTGCTGGTTTGGTAGCCGATTCTAACCCGGATATGGAGTACGAAGAAACGCTCAATAAAGCCAGGGGAATGTTGGAAGCAATTCGCTGTTTGAAATAGTGAGGCGGAGCCTCTGGATCTGTGTTACCAGGCAGAGCCTGGTAACAAGAAAATCCGGTTTCTTTGCGTAAGTCCTATTTACCTAAGCCCCTAATATTCGAGCGACCGAAACTGCAACATCAGGAAATGCCAGCGGATTAATATTACCCTGAGTCAGAGTTTCTCTCGATTGATATCCTTCATTGGTAGGCTCTCGAAATACTATTAATTCCCTAGTTCGCAAATTGACAACCCAATACTCAGAAATGCCGGCTTCCGCATAAATCTTGCTCTTGATTCCCAAGTCTTTGCTCAGAGTATGATCCGAGTATTCTATCAGCCAAAAGATGTTTTCTGGATAGGGATGATGTTCTCGGTAATCTTGTCCCAAACGTTGAATTACAGCGATATCGGGTTGTGGCTCGGAGTTGCTTGGCGGCAAGATAATCGGTTTACCTTGGCGGATTTTAGCCCGATCACCCAGCAAATAAATGAGGTACTCTCCAGCCTCATCGCTAGAGTAAGCATGAGATTCTCCTTCGGGAGCCATTTCGATTATTTCTCCACCTATTAATTCAACGTTTCGCCCTTCCAGAATGCCGGCTGCAATGATGCGGTGGTAGTCTGCAACCGTCCATTTTACAGTCGTGACGCTCACGGCGATTACTCCTATGTTTTTATTGTTATTTTAACGGCTGTCTTGCCCTGGATGTAAAATATCAGTTATCGACTTTTACCAAAGGCATAATTATGAATTTTTATATAGTTGACGTGTTTGCGGAGTCAAAATATGCTGGCAATCAACTAGCTGTATTTTGCGGTGCAGGAGTTGCTGAACTATCTGAGGCCCAAATGCTGCTGATAGCGAGGGAAATCAATTATTCAGAAACTACGTTTATTCGATCGCCCGATCCGCGAGATGGCGGCTATGACGTGCGGATATTCACGCCCAAGAAGGAATTGCCCTTTGCCGGTCATCCGACTTTGGGCACTGCGTTTGTGTTGCAGCAAGAGATTATTCGCGAAAAGGTCGATCGAGTAATTCTCAATCTAGCCGTCGGTCAAATTCCAGTTACTTTTAATTATCACAATGAATCGGCAGCTATTTTGTGGATGCGACAAAACCCGCCTAGTTTTGGTCAAGTTTTATCAGCCGAAAGTCTGGCAAATGTCTTGAATTTAGAACCCGATGAAATTGATTCCAACTTCCCAATTCAAGAAGTTTCGACCGGAGTGCCGTTTATAATTGTCCCATTAAAAACTCTCGCTTCGCTCAAAAAAGCTCAGGTCAACTTAGATAAATATTTTGAGCTAGTTGATACAAGGTCAGCGAAAGAAATTTTGATATTTTGCCCAGAAACTTACAGCGACGTTAATGATTTAAACGTGCGAGTTTTTGCCCATTCATTAGGAATTCCAGAAGATCCGGCGACTGGCAGCGCTAACGGCTGTTTGGCTGGATATTTGGTAGAATACGCTTATTATGGGTCAGCAAAGATTGATGTCAGAGTTGAGCAGGGTTATGAAATCGATCGACCTTCTTTGCTGTTGTTACAAGCAGCCCAAAATGAAGGGGAAATAGCAGTTTTGGTTGGTGGTAAGGTGGTGATGGTTGCTAAGGGAGAATTTGTGTAGAATATTTAAGAGAGAATTATTAACCGCAGATGCAGGCAGCTAGATTTAGATGCTTGTTTGGCGATCGAGATGTTACAATTTTGCTAATAGCGATCGCAGCACTTTGTCTGCTTCTCGCCGTCGCAGCGCGGGAAAATCAGCCATCTGCGGCCTGAAGCCATTCTGTCTGAGTTTAAACAAAGCGCTTTTTTCGGAAAACTTGCAATTGAGTGCGATCGATCTCAACGACTACTGGCCGTCGCTTGTTGAGGACGATCGCATTGTGTCTGTTTAGCAAAAGCAACTGAGCCAATATTGCCACAATCGCGCGTCTTTTGAGAAACTTGCCTTCAAAACGCGCCATTCGGACGATCGCCTCTTCGATTTTATAACAACAGTTGTTGCCTTTCGGGGAAATCACAAAAATCGTTCCCGGTATGTAATCACCTTCATTTGCCCAGAAAGCATACCTTTCGCCTAAAGTAAAGTAGTGAAAAACATTGTTAGCGGTGGAAGTTTTAGCTAACTTTTCCGAAACGCCCAAAGAATTAAAAACTACAGTGGATCTAATATAATCCGGGTATTTTGCTGCTATTTGCTGAGCAACTTTGCCCCCCAAACTTTCTCCGATGACATCTGGCGGATTTCCCCTGTAAAATTGCTGCTTGATCCAATCAATCGCACCCACTGTTTGCGCCGATTTTAACTGGCGTTCTAGTTTTGCCATAAATACATCGGGCGAATCTTCCAAAACGCGATCGAAAGGATACCAAGAACCGTATCCGCGAATCACTAAAACAGGTGGATGATTGCCAGAAATGGGGAAGCGACTTTCAGCATAAAAACCAGTGCGAGAGTCTTCAAACACTTTTTCTATGATATAATTTCCATCAATAACTTGCCCTTCTTCGTGCCGAATGTAAATTGAAGGATTATTGGGTTTAAAAGTATCGTGCAGTTGGGGTTTGGCAAACTTTTCATACAGGGAATCTAGCAAATGCCTTCCCGTTTGGCGATCGACAAAATCTGATTTTGTTATTTTCATCCCAAATCTCATTTCTAACTGATTGTGGGGGGAAAACCCGGTATTTTTGCAAAATACCTTTACCCAGATTTGGTAGGGGCGGGTTCACCAACCATATCTAGCGATTACGGACAATCTAGATAAACCCGCCCGCCACCACCGATAACCTACGTCAACCCGAAATTTGCATTGCATAGGAAAATGTACATGATGGTTTATGGTTCGGTTCGGGCGGGTTTTCGAGATTGTTTATTTCAGGCAATTATTGTTTGTGAACCCGCCCCTACAAGCACCCGGTAGATTCTGATTTACCGTTGGGCGAGGGCGGGTTTTAGAGATTGTCAATTATTGGCAAATATTGTAGGTAAAACCCGCCCCTACCAAATCACTTTTACAAAACTCGCAACGTGCTAGCAATACTATCGACTGCTTCCATCGCGCGAATTTCATCGAGTGCTTGTTGAAAATTACCTTCCGTAACATCGTGAGTCACGACGACAATTTCTGCTAAATCGCCGTGAATTCCCGTCTGCACAACTGATTCCAAACTAACTTTGTGGTTGCCGAAACAAGTGCCGAGTTTGCCAATTACCCCCGGAGTATCGCGCGTCAGAAAACGGGCGTAAAAGCGAGTAACAAGTTCCTGCATCGGAGCAATTTTGCAGTAGTGTTGGTGACTGCAACTCAGCAAAGGATGGGGAATCGGAACAGTTTCGGTTTTCAGGATGGCCGCGACATTCATGATGTCGGATACTACGGCGCTAGCTGTTGGGCCTGCACCGGCGCCACGCCCGTACAGCATCAATTGCCCGATCGGCTCTCCTTCGACTAAAATGGCATTGTAAACCCCGTTAACACTCGCCAGCGGATGAGTTTTCGGCACAAAACTCGGATGCACTCGAATGGACAGCAGTTCGCTTTCTCCCTCAGCTTGCTTGCCATTGTAGCGGGAGGTTTCTTGAGCAATAGCCAACAATTTAATCACAAATCCCAGCTTGTCGGCGTAGTCAATATCAGCCGCACTAACTTTTCTGATACCTTCGCAGTGAACATCTGCTAATTTGATGCGTCCGCCAAAAGCTAGCGAGGCTAAAATAGCAATTTTATCGGCCGCATCTAATCCATCTACATCTGCTGTGGGGTCAGCTTCAGCATAACCTAATTGCTGAGCGTCGGCGAGCACTTCGGCAAAGTCTGCGCCTTCTGTTTGCATCCGCGTCAGGATGTAATTAGTTGTGCCGTTGACGATGCCGGTGACAGTTTGAATGCGGTTTGCACCTAAAGATTGTTTGAGGCTTTGAATGACCGGAATGCCGCCGCCGACAGCAGCTTCTAGCATTACGTAAACGCCTTTTTTGTTGGCGGCCTCGAAGATTTCATTACCGTAGCGGGCGATAACTGCTTTGTTGGCAGTGACGACGTGCTTGCCGCTGGCAATAGCCTGTAAAATGAGCGATCGCGCCGGTTCCAATCCGCCAATCAGTTCTACTACAATATCAATTTCCGGGTCAGTTGCGATCGCTTCTAGGTCAGTTGTCAGCACATTTTCTGGCAATTGTAAAGACCGAGTTCGAGAAATATCGCGCACTCCCACCCGATAAATTTCCAATTCCTGCAACAGCGGATGGCGGCCATCTGGGGAGAGCAAAATCTCTGCTGTTCCCGCGCCAACTGTACCCAAACCTAACAAACCAATTTTGAAAGCCACGACTTTGACCCGTTGAAACTCACTTCATCTAGAATCATTGTATGATAACCGCGGCTTCACTGAATACCCAGAGACCCGACTTCTTAAAAAAGTCCGGGATCTACATGACTAATTAATCCAGATTTTACATGGCAATTTAAAGTTCTGTATCCATCTCTATCCCCATTTCTCGCAGCCGCTGCGCCAATCTTTCGGCCCGCTGGCGTTCTGCATTAACTTGCTGTTCTAGCTGCCGATTTTGCTGTTCTAGCTGCTGTCGCTGCGCTTGTTCTTCTCGAATTAAATCTTCTACTAGGGGCGGACATAGCACTTGATTCACCGATAAAATAAATTCAGCGAACTGTACAGACTGAACTTGCTGTTCCGGCAAAAATTCCTGGTGAGAGTAACTGCCTTCATTTTCTGGACGGCTACACACTCGTATTTTTAGTAAATTGGGGTCTACAATCCAATATTCAGGGATATCAATTAAGTCATATTCTGCGCGTTTACGGATGTAGTCGTCCCGCCAATTTTGACTGGTAACTTCTATAACTAACAGCGGTTTTTCTTCAAAGTCCAAGACTGCGGAACCAGGTTGTGCACAGACTTGTTCCCAAAGACTCTGAGTGCAAATCACAACATCAGGAACGCGTGCAGAGTTTTCCTCGGTGCGGACTGCGGTAGTGACAACTGCAACTAGCGGGAGGTTGTGTGCTGCAAAGAAGCGCCGGAACTGATAAACTAAAAATTCACAAATTTTGATATGTATAGCTGTCGGTGTTGGCATTTCAATGATATGTCCCCGATATAATTCATAACAAACACCTGATTCTCCCTGGTAGTCCAGATACTCTTTAAAGGTCAGTTTTTGGGTAGAAATTAGGGTCATGTCAGCGATCTCCCTTTCTCGGTGAGCTTATTTCATATTTTACACTACTGTTTAAAACAACTGTTTAAAAAAATGTAGGGCGAGCCAAGCCCACCCTACAAATCAGATTAAATCAGGTAACACATTAATAAGTTTCAACGTGCCAACGGTGCTCTTTCTTCAACTGTTTCTGATAGGCAGCCCAGTCAACGTCGTACTTACCAGCCGCAGCCGACATTCCCTCATCAATTCCACCTTCCATACCCTTCAAGCCGCAGATATAAGTGTGAGTATTCGGCTTTTGAACCAATTCCCACAATTGGTCTGCGTTCTCTTGAATCCGGTTTTGAATGTACATCTTGCCGCCGTCAACATTCTTTTGCTCGCGGCTGATGGCATAAGTCAAGCGGAAATTATCGGGGAACTCGCGCTGCAATTGCTCCAACTCTTCCTTATAAAGAATGTTGGGAGTGTAAGCAACTCCAAAGAACAACCAAGCTAAACCTCTGAATTTGTAATCGGGATTGTTTTCTTTAAACATCCGCCACAAATAAGCCCGGAAAGGAGCAATACCCGTACCGGTACCCATCATAATAATGGTGGCTTCCTCGTCGTCGGGCAACAGCATTTCCTTGCCTACGGGGCCGGTGATTTTGACATCATCCCCAGGTTGCAAACCGGTGAGAAAAGTCGAACAAACACCAAAGACTTGTTCACCGGTCTCTGGGCTTTTGTACTCTAGGCGGCGCACGCACAGCGAGACTGTTTTGTCGTCGAGGTTGTCGCCGTGACGGGTGGAGGCGATCGAGTAAAGCCGAATTTTGTGAGGTTTGCCGTTTTTATCCGTGCCATCGGGAATAATCCCGATACTTTGACCTTCGAGATAGTGCAAATTGCCTCCAGAAATGTCGAAGGTGACGTGGCGGACTGTGCCGTCGCCGCCTTCTCTGACTAATTCTTCTGTAGAAATGCACTTACCAATATAGGGATTGGCCGGCTTGTAGAGGTTAACAGGAACCTGAACTTTTTCCTTGGCTTGAGTCATGGGCTTAGTTTCTTCTCCAGATTTCTGACTCTGTAGCCCTGCTTCTGGTGCGACTTTGCCATTTGTTTCGGGAGCGCTGTTTGAGGGGCGGATGCTGACAATTCTTCCACCCATGCGAGCAATCCGGCGCATTTCCTGATTCATGCGATCGTAGGGCACGGAGATAAATACGCTACCACTACGGCGAATCGGGTTACTTATTTGGTCAGTTGCTTGGCTCTGACGCATACCCTCCACTTCGTAAACAAAGATGCGGCTGCCTGATTCTGAGTTGGCCGCCACACCAGATATGCTTGGGCTGTACATTGGTTGATTTTCCTTCACGATACAGAGTTATAAAGAAAGAGAATGTGACGTTAGACTCAATTTACTTTTTTCTTAAGGCCATCGGGACTAATTGGCCTCGCCAATTTTTGGGCCCCGCCACGTCGGCGGGAAGGTTGAAGTTGCGATCGCTCGCGTATCAAATCCCTACTAGCCGAACGCCGCGCTCACCGAGCCCGCTTTGCGTTCGGCTTTTGACCTATAGCTATTGTTGTCTGCGTACTGCCAATATTTTACCCGATCGGGGGATCTGCCCCGATAAGTCGTTTTGATTGCCGATCGGTGATGGAGTGTGGCATCGGGCAACAAATAGCTCCTATTGACCGAAAGCAGCCAGGTACAAGATCCTGGATTTATGACTCCCAGGCTGACTGACGGGTCAATTCTACAATCTAAAATCTAAAATCTAAAATCTAAAATCTATCGACGTTGAGCTTGTAGTGGGCGATCGCATTCTGGTAAGATCAACTACTAAAGTTAGTGTTAATAGATATTAGGATCTTATGCCCCAAGCAATCCCAAATGCCTTGTGCGATGGGATAGGGAGCTGCGTAGTTCAGCCCAGGCGGGTCAATCCGCTCGAAGTAAAAAAGAAAGGGGAGGGATTCACGCCTCCCATGTCATACATAAATGACTATACTTTTACAAGCTATTAATTACTTGCCTTGAAGATTGCTTGGGTCTTCCCGGGCAGGCAATCAACTCACTGCTGTATGCTGGTGAGAACTCGATGCTATCGCGGTAGCACAGCAGCACAAAGCCTGCTTGCCGCTACCTGCGGGCTGAAATTTTGTGGAATCTAGACTTGAGTTAGTTAGTAAACAGTGATTTTGTTAGAGGGAAACTATGACAAGTAAGCCGGATCGCGTGGTTTTAATTGGCGTTGCCGGAGATTCCGGATGCGGAAAATCTACTTTTTTACGCCGATTGACAGATTTGTTCGGGGAAGATTTCGTGACTGTAATCTGCCTCGACGACTATCACAGTCTCGATCGCAAGCAGCGCAAGGAAACAGGGATTACAGCCCTTGACCCCAGAGCGAACAATTTTGACCTGATGGCCGAGCAAATGAAGGCGCTCAAAGAAGGTCATGCGATCGACAAGCCGATCTACAACCACGAAACCGGTATGATCGACCCGCCCGAAAGGGTAGAGCCGAATCACGTGATTGTGATTGAGGGGCTGCATCCCCTGTACGACGAGCGAGTTCGATCGCTCCTCGACTTCAGCGTCTACCTCGACATCAGCGACGAGGTAAAAATTGCTTGGAAAATCCAGCGCGACATGGCGGAACGGGGCCACCGTTACGAAGACGTGCTGTTTGCGATCAATGCTCGCAAACCGGATTTTACCGCCTACATCGACCCGCAAAAGCAATATGCTGATGTGGTAATTCAAGTGTTGCCGACCAACTTGATCAAAGATGACAAAGAGCGGAAGGTTCTGCGCGTGCAGATGATCCAGCGCGAAGGCATCGCCAATTTTGAGCCTGCGTATTTGTTTGACGAAGGTTCAACAATTAACTGGGTTCCTTGCGGCCGCAAGCTGACTTGTTCCTATCCCGGAATTAAGATGTACTACGGGCCTGACGCTTTCTACGGTCACGAAGTCTCGATTTTGGAAGTAGATGGTCAATTCGAGAATCTCGAAGAAGTTATTTACATCGAAAGCCATTTGAGCAAGACTTCGGCGAAGTATGAAGGCGAGTTAACTCACCTGTTACTTCAGCACCGCGAATATCCTGGTTCTAACAATGGAACTGGTTTGTTCCAAGTGTTAGTCGGATTGAAGATGCGGGCGACTTACGAGAAGTTGACTGCAAAAGAAGCGAAAGTGGCTATGAGTGTTTAGAACACAGACATGAAAGATTTGGGAGGCGCAATTGCGCCTCTTTTTTTGTGGAGAAATGAACCGCAGAGGGCGCAGAGGGCGCAGAGTAGAGTTAGGGGAGGGTGTTTAGAAGTAGAGAGTGTAAGAAGGTTTTTCCGGCTTCATGGAGGTCGCTATCTAGGGAAAAAGTTAGACTGCGAACTCGGATATCGTCATTTTTTATATCTAGTGGCTGTTTGAGGTTTTGCGGGTAGACGAGAATTGCATTTTGGCACTTTAACGCATTTGCGTAAGCAACTATTTGATGAATGTCATTATTGGCTACTTTATCGGGAGCTTTGTATTTTGTATCGAGGACGTATTGGACTTTTTTTGTTGCAATATCGCACAGCAGTAAGTCAATCCGATCGAAATAGTTTTGGTCATGGGTGACTCGGTGTTGTTGTTTGACAAAAAAGCCTTTTGGTGTATTTGCTTTGAGCCATTCAGCGACAAATTGTTCATATAAATTAGCCATGTCTATGAGAAAAGGGAGCATTTCGCGATCGCCAGTTTCGTGACTCGGCCCAGTGTTATCTAAAAAGAATCGACATAAGGCGTGTAAAAGTTGATAATCTTCATTCAAACGGTGATAATTTCTCTCAATACAAGCTTCTGATTTAAAATGTTTTAATGTAACAAATCCTTGGAGTGCGTGAAAGGCTTTTCGTACAGTGGATGAAACAGATTCACGGCACAAACCGCTGCGGCCAATGATGAAGAGTGTCCAAGCGAGTATTTGATTATCTTCGATGTCGCCTGTTTGTTCGCTATAGTGGCATTTTAGTTTAACATCCCAAGGTTTTTGCAGGGCTGACCGCAAATCGACGCGGCCGCGAATGTAGGCGAGTCTTTCTGTTTTGGGTAAGTAATCGCGATATAATCCTTTGCGACAGCGTTCTAGAATTTTTTGGGCAAGAATGTTAGCTAATTCCTCGTAAATTTCTTCTAAAGATTGGCACTGAATCGATCCTTGAAGAAATTTTATCTGGTAGCCATAGTCAAGCATTCCGAAGAGGTTGTTTATGGGAACCTTTGGGCGGATGGCGATGTGAAATTCTGGAGTGATGGGAATGTTGCCAACTTTGCCTTTAGATTTTAAGCGCCATTTATATTTAGTTTTAGGGTTGGGAAATTCTATATCTATTTGCTTGGCATAAGTCTGGTGTATTTTTTCTCCTACTAATTCGGGTATTGAGTCTTGTTCAAAAGTTGCTAATTGATATTCTGTAAGTTCGATAATTCGGCGGGATTCTGGTTTCATAGATGCTGTAACGCCGTGTTTTCGGTAATGAGTGTAGCGTTAGATTATCAATTGCTCAATTTATCTTTAATTTTATCCCACATAAAATCATCCATTTTTTTCTGATTATCAAAGAAGTATTCTTCGAGGTATGGCTCAATTTCCCTTTGCCAAATATCTTGGATGTCTTCAGCTAAGGTTTTTGTCAAAAAGAAGGAGATGCCTAATTCATAGTGTTTGTTGTTAATTTCTTTATTTACTTTCCTAAGAATACTAATTAATTTATCAACGGCAAAACCTGTTGCCTCTCTCTTATGATAGTTTTGCAGCAGTTCATAGTTAGGATAAAGGGGGATGAATGCGAAGCGGCGGCGGAGGGCTTGATCGACTAAGGCAATAGAACGGTCTGCGGTGTTCATTGTGCCGATAATGCGGACATTTGTAGGGACTCTAAACTTTTGACCGCTGGCTAGTGTAATAAAGCGTTTTGTGTCCTGTCGGTCATCTAGGAGATACATTAACTCGCCAAAGACTTGAGATAAATTTGCGCGATTAATTTCATCAAGAATGAGAACACAAGTGTCTTCACAGACTTCGGCTTTTTCGCAGAATTCTAGGAACCTACCGGGAACTATTGGATAAGTTAATTGCCCATCTTGACTTTGGGGACGGATGCCTTGAATAAAGTCTTCATAAGTATAAGCTGGATGAAATTGGATAATGTCTGAGAAACCGTCACCGCCACCGACTAAGTGTTGGGCGAGTTTTTCTGCTATGAAGGTTTTTCCGGTTCCGGGTGGGCCTTGGATTATGGCTTGGCCTTTGCGGTTAATGGTGTGTATCCATTGGGTTAGTTGGGTTGTTTGAAAACCAGTAATTTGAGAAATTGCTTCTAGTTGGTACACGGGATTAAATTCCTTTTCATATACTGAAAAATATTGACTTATAAGAGCAAGGGAATCATCATTATTATCCTCGCCATAAGATATTAACAATAATGGAAATAGTTTTTTAAAGGTTTGTGCTATTTTGTGAATTAACTGTTTAGCAGAATATCCTAATAAATCTTCGGATTTATTAAGTGATAGGGCTACGAGAATATTATCATAAGAAACCATTCCAGATTCAATAGAATCGATAGTAATCTCTTTCAAGATACTTTCTAATAGTTCATAAATAGATTTCTCAGGTTTCATTGTGCGCTCAAACTCCTCCCAACCATTATAATAATAAGCTTCCCCGCCATATTTTAAACGACACTGATGCCTATTGGGAAGGTTATAACGTTTAAAATAATTGAGGAAATCAACATCACTTTTATAAGTATGGTAATTTTCTACCACACTAGCAAAATATTTATCTGCTGCCCAAAAGCCAAAAATTAATCGGGATTCTTGAAGTAGTAATATTAACTTAGAACTGTTATCGCTATCGTTGAAACACAAAGTTAAACCGTAAGCTGGTGCTATCTCATATTTTGTTTCAATGTCAAAAGCCCATATCTCATCCTTGATATTTAGATGTTTTGTCATACAATCAGGCAACTGCTCTTCTACCTGGCTTAAAATATACTTTAATGGCTCTTCTACATATTTTAAGCAATCTTTTTTGTGTGCCATGTAAAAATCTGGGACTTGGCCTGCATAAAATTGTGCCAATAGGTTAAATGTGTTCTCTGAAAAAGGACATTCAGGATGTACAAAAACTTTTTCCATTTTTTCTGTATGTTTAAGGTGACTCAATTGTTGTTCTTAAATTATTGTAGCCGATCGCCCTTCCCGACACCAGATATCTGAGATGCGATCGCACCCCCCATCCTTACCCACATCAATAGCCCTCCCAAACCAGTAACACAGGCAAAACCGCTAACAACACTTCCCGGAAAATTTAAACTTGCGCCGAGTGACTCAGATTTACCAAATTGTGTCTATACTAGATAATTGAATCCGGCGATCGCGACTAATAACGGGTACATTAAGATACAAAGCAGTAGCAGCAATAATGCGATCTGGTAAATCGGGAATTTGCGATCGGTCAACTTGCCTTAAAGTCAAAGCTATATTGCGATCGAAAGGAATTTCAACCAATAAGGCATCATCGCTCTCAACTTCTCTCAATAATAGATCGAGAGTAGTTGAATTAATCCGCCCTCTCTCGCTCAGATAGACAATTTCTGCTAATGTAATTGATGAAAAAGCCACCTGATTTCCCTCGGCAGCTATCTCTTCTATTGTCGTTCTAGCAGTCACCGAAAGTCGCGAATCGGCAAAGATATACCAGATCACAGCATGAGTATCAGCTACCGCACGCAGCATTAGAAATCCTCCCTTGGGAAATTCGCCCATTCTTCGCTGCGAACTTCATCTATATCAGCGACAGAGGGTGCAATTCCCAAGTCAGCACATAAACCCCACAATGATTTGCGGGGAGCGGGCCGAACAACTAATTCTCGTTCTATTTCAGGAACTATCCACTTAATCAATCGTAACTTTTCGGCTAGAGACAAGTGCTTAACAAGATTTAAAACCGCCTCAAAAGTCATGTTTTTTATGTTTAAATTGGTGATTGATGTAATTGTAGCATTTGGGCTGCCAAGGACAGCATCAGCAGGTTTGGGTTGAGAAGATTCGTTTACCACGGTTCCCGGAAAATTTAAACTTGTGTCGAAACTATCTAAACGTGCTATATTCAACTCCGTAAACCCTGAACTGCGCTTTCAGGTAATGCAAATTTACAAACGAGTCAACTGAATGCTCCCTACTTTCAAGAAATTAGCTTCAATTGCAATCATCTTTGCCGCCCTAAAACTTTTACTGAACTATCCGCCTTTCAGAGAAATAGAAAATTATATAGCAAATAGAGACCCAGCAAGTGCTACATTAGACGCTGGAACTCTACAGCAAAAACCCAGCACCCCGCCTCCGGTAGTTCCCAAAAAATCACCGGAGCAAAAGTTTGATGTAGTAGTATATGGTGATGAAGTACCGGGGATATGTGCGGCGATATGGGCTAAGAAAACTTTAGGCGCAAAGGGCAAAGTTGCGATCGTGCGATCGAACTACGGAAGAGCTCCTTTGGGCGGCTTACTCACCCGCGGCGGTTTAGCTTACATCGATTTAGATAAAATCCCCAATTGGCGCCGCCAACCCTACGCCCAATGTTTTAAAGAATTCTTAGATAAAGCGAATGCGCGGGAATCTTGCTTAGACCCAAAAAGGGCAGATCAAGCTCTCAGACAAATGCTTTCAGCAGCAAAAGTCAGAGTTATTTCCAACTCAACTCTTACTCCCCACGTCGTAGATAAAAAAATCGAATATGCCGAAGTAAAAGGCAGCACCTTAAGAATTAAAGCCAACTCTTTTATTGACGTAACTCAAGACGCGGAATTAGCCAGAAAAGCCGGATTATCTTATTATACAGGATATCAATCTCAAAATATAAAATCCAAAAATGAAACTTTAGCAGTCTCTGTAGTTCCGACAATTACAGGTATAACGATGTCGGAATTCAGAAAAATAGAAGATGAAATTCTCTACAACAAACCTTTGGTAAAAAAAATCAAAGAAAGCATTACAAAATCTAAAGATCCGGCTAGTACAAAATTCTGGATGAGGAATTTCTGGAGTACGATTTATCAGCCATATACAGACGGCTACGACATCAGAAGTGTAGCCATAGGAGCAGCGTATCACATAGATAGAAATCTGCCCTTTAGTCAAAATAAAGGATTCTTTTTTGATAAAGGCAATGTCTGCGTTTATAACAAAAATGTGCTGTCCTGGAACGGGTTTCTGTTTAAATACCAAGTTGACGAAATCATGAAGATGGAAGCTAACGGCAGAAAACCGACTCCTGAGATGATTAAAGAAATGTCACATCTCCAACACTGGCTACAAAAGAAGTCTGGTAAAGATGTCAGAGTATTTATTCCAGACGAGATTTATATCAGGCAAAGTTTGAACGTTCGCGATGTGGTAGATCCGCTGACGGGGCAGGAGATTATCAAAGGGGGAACAGCAGCGTCCAAGTCGATCGGCAGTTTTTCCTACGATTTCGATATGCGGGGCGGAGTCAAGCATTTATCTACGAGAATTCCGCTGCTGCCAGTGTATAATTTCGGCATAGAAAGCGCTTTGGCTAGCAAAGTAAATAATTTAGCCATTGTCGGGCGATCGTCCGGTTATGTCGGTATGGCTGTATCCGTCGGGCGAATCGCGACGGTGAATATTTATCAAGGACAAGGTGTGGGCGTGGCGGCTGGTTTGGCTAGCAAGTTCGGCGTGCCGCTGAATTCGATTACTTCGGCTGAAACGAAAAAAACTCTGGAAACTTTAACGGGGAAAAAGACGTATTTGTCGGGGAGAGATACGAGTTATGGGGTGGATTATAAGGAGGTGAAATAATCGAGATATAGCTGTCGCCCGTGTTGCTATACGATGTTAAACCCGCCTACAAACTATAAACTTTTGTTTGAGTTGGAAAACAAAAAACGCAATTCCTGGAGTTTGATAGCTGTTATTCATTGCGATCCTTAATTATTGCAATTTGTTTTACCAGTAGGACTAAGGCAGAAAGAAAACCGGTTTCTCTGCAAAATCGTGGCTTTCTCAGAGAAAAGGCGGGTTGTGGAGTAGGGATTTCTGTCCAATAAGATATTAAAAGGATTTTACCACTGAAGATGTCGAAACCTCTTCAATTCCTTCCCACATTTGAGCAACCGAAATGGTTTGCCCAGTCATGGCTTCGTGCCAAGCTTGCCGAAAATCTTGTAGAAGCGCTGCTTTAGATTGGCCCTCTCCGTCAATTTCTGAGGGTTCTGGAATACTAAAAGAATTAGCAGGAGGCATCTCTTGGATTTCTGCTGAGAAAACCTCTGGCAGATTATTTTGCGAAATGATTACCCCCTGACGTTGCTTTTGGCTTAGAAACTCTATAAAACTCGCAACTAATGCCAGATGTTCTGGAGAGAGTCGATCGAGCCATCGATCGATTTGATGTCGAAGTGCTGCTACATTCATAATGCCATCAAACCTTTTAATTTTACCTTCATTTTAACTTGACACTCCCCGCCTTGAATATCGCTCTTCCCTCTGCCTCTGACGCGGATGCGGTTCAAACCTCTTCTCTTCCCCCCGCTGTGGCACAATCTTATATATAAAACCTGCACCCTCTCGCCAATGACCGCAAACCTACCACCCCAATACGACCCCCAAGCCACCGAAGCCAAATGGCAAAAATACTGGGAAGACAACCAAACCTTCAAAGCTGACCCCGAAGCCGGCGGCGAACCTTACTGCGTCGTCATCCCGCCGCCCAACGTCACCGGCAGTCTCCACATGGGACACGCTTTTGAAGAGACGCTGATTGATGTCCTCGTCCGCTATCACCGCATGACTGGACGCAATACCCTGTGGTTGCCGGGAACGGATCATGCTAGCATCGCAGTTCAAACTATTCTCGAAAAGCAACTCAAAGCAGAAGGCAAAACTCGCCACGATTTAGGCCGAGAAAAATTCTTGGAACGGGCCTGGGAGTGGAAAGCGGAATCGGGCAATACTATTACTAATCAATTACGCAGTTTGGGCGTGTCTGTTGATTGGTCGCGTGAACGCTTTACGATGGATGAAGGCTTATCCGCTGCGGTTTTAGAAGCGTTTGTCCGTCTGTACGATGAGGGGCTGATTTATCGCGGCAATTACTTGGTGAATTGGTGTCCGGCGAGTCAGTCTGCTGTGTCGGATTTGGAGGTAGACCAGCAGGAACTTGAAGGCCATTTGTGGCATTTCCGCTATCCTTTGACGGACGGTTCTGGTTATTTGGAGGTGGCGACGACTCGGCCGGAAACGATGTTGGGCGATACTGGGGTGGCGGTGAATCCACAGGACGATCGCTACAAGCATCTTATCGGTAAAACTGTCACTTTGCCGATCGCACATCGCGAAATCCCGATCGTTGCTGATGAGTTTGTCGATCCGACTTTTGGAACTGGTTGTGTCAAGGTGACTCCCGCCCACGACCCGAATGACTTCGAGATGGGTAAACGTCACAATTTGCCGTTTATTAACATCATGAATAAGGACGGCAGTTTAAATGAAAATGCCGGAGAGTTCCAAGGACAAGACCGATTTGTTGCCCGGAAAAATGTGGTGCAGCGGTTAGAAACTGACGGGGTTTTGGTTAAAATAGAAGATTATAAGCATACTGTTCCCTACAGCGAACGCGGCAAAGTTGCGGTCGAACCTTTGATATCTACGCAATGGTTTGTGAAGATAGATCCTCTTTCTCAACGCGCTTTAGAAGCATTAGACCAAAATAACTCACCAGTCTTTGTTCCTGAAAGATGGACAAAGGTTTATCGCGATTGGTTGGTGAAGCTAAAGGATTGGTGTATCTCCCGACAATTGTGGTGGGGACACCAAATCCCGGCGTGGTATGCTGTTAGCGAAACCCAAGGAGAAATTACTGATACAACACCTTTTATAGTTGCGAAAACTGAAGCTGAAGCTAAGGAAAAAGCTACGGCTAAATTTGGTAATGACGTGCAGCTAGCAAGAGATCCAGATGTATTGGATACTTGGTTTTCGTCTGGGTTGTGGCCTTTCTCAACTTTGGGATGGCCGGACGAAACTAAAGATTTGGAGTTTTACTATCCCACAACTACTTTGGTTACGGGTTTTGATATCATCTTTTTCTGGGTGGCTAGAATGACGATGATGGCCGGACATTTTACTGAAAAGATGCCTTTTGATACTGTTTACATTCACGGTTTGGTGTTGGATGAAAACGGTCAGAAAATGTCTAAGAGTAAAAATAACGGTATCGACCCGCTGCTGTTGATTGGTAAGTACGGTACTGATGCTTTGCGCTACACTTTGGTTAAGGAAGTGGTAGGGGCCGGTCAAAATATTCGCATGGAGTACGATCGCAAAACTGATGAATCGAAATCGGTGGAAGCTTCCCGGAATTTCACGAATAAGTTGTGGAATGCGGCCAGGTTTGTGATGATGAATTTGGAGGGACAGACTCCGCAGCAGTTGGGAATTCCTCACCCCCCCCAACCCCCCCTTACTAAGGGGGGGAGAGAAGAAGATTCCCTTGTTGAGGGGGGGAGAGAAGAAGATTCCCTTGTTGAGGGGAAGAGAGAAGAAGGGTTGGAATTGTGCGATCGCTGGATTCTTTCTCGCTACAATCAAGTTGTGCAGCAAAGCCGCAATTGTTTGGAAAATTACGGTTTGGGGGAAGCAGCGAAGGGACTTTATGAGTTTATTTGGGGCGATTTCTGTGACTGGTATATTGAGTTGGTCAAGTCTCGCTTGCAACAGGATGCTGAACCAAATTCTAAGAAAGTGGCACAGCAAACTTTTGCTTTTGTGTTGGAAGGGATTTTGAAACTACTACATCCTTTTATGCCGCACATTACTGAGGAGATTTGGCACACTCTGACTCAAACAGGTGACGATCAATGTTTGGCTTTGCAAGCTTATCCAGAAGCTGATATCTCGCTAATAGATGCTGATTTGGAACAGCAGTTTGAGTTGTTGTTCGGTACAATTCGCACTATTCGCAATTTGCGGGCCGATGCTGATATCAAACCCAGTGTGAAGGTGACGGCGATTTTGCAAAGCGAAAGCGAGAAAGAACGCCAAATCATCTCAGATGGAGGCGTTTACATTCAAGATTTGGCAAAAGTCGAAAATCTGACAGTTACTGCTAGTTTGGATGCAGAACCCCCCCTTAATCCCCCCCTTGGTAAGGGGGGGCAAGGGGGGTCAATTGCTGGTGTTGTTGGTACTGTGCAAGTATTGATTCCTCTGGCTGGGGTGGTGGATTTGGCGGCTTTGCGTGCTAAATTAGAGAAGAAGTTGAGCAAGGTGGAAGCTGAAATTAAGCATACTGCGGCGCGCTTGACTAATCAGAAGTTTGTGGATAAGGCTACTCCTGATGTTGTTCAGGGGGCGAGGGATGCTTTGGCGGAAGCGGAAAAACAAGCGGAGATTTTGCGCGATCGGCTAAAGGTGTTTTAATAGTTGACAGTTGACAGTTGACAGTAGTCGCGCATTCGGTGAGAAACCGGGTTTCTCTGAAATTTTGTGTTTAGTCACGAGAAATCTCGAAAGAAACCCGGTTGATGAGGTTATTACCATTCTTGTTTATGGTGAAGCCTTGCTTCATCAAAAACCTCCCAAAATCCTGTAGGGGCGGGTTCACCAACATCTATGAAATTCACAAAAAATATCATAAACCCGCCCCATCACCGCCATTATTTATATCAACATTTTACCAATAAATTCATCGTACATTTGTATTGTTGGTGGGTGGGGGCGGGTTTATAACATTATTCATTTTTACCGTAAATGGTTGGCGAACCCGCCCCTACAAATTTGGTTTCAATAATATAACAACTTGTCCTAATATTACCAATTACGAATCCGCAACTATCAATTACCAATCACTAATTACCCTAATGTTATATTTAGCCAAAGTACAAAATCAGGAAATTATAGGCGAGATAAGTCTGCAATTGCTGGCTTGTCAAAATGCTGATGGTACTTGGGCGATTATTGGTGAACAAAATGTGTTGACATTAGCGACAGATTTTGTTAACAACCCAAATAACTCCGCCGCAAATTTCTTAAATGAAGGTGTTTTAGTATTAGCAGACATTGGCGAAAATAGCCAGATTTTGGATATTCAAGCAGCTACAAACTGGGTACTACAATTAGTAGAGAAATATTTAACAACAGGCTTTACTCCCGATTTTTTGCATGAAGAAGCCCAGAAAGCAGAAGATTGGCGGCAATCTCTCACTTTGCAGAGTCAAGAATTGTCTCGCCGCTTGATTGAAGTTGAAGCCCGCCGGGAACAAATTCAAAATTTAGAAGCAAAACTCCAGCAGGAAAAGCAATTGCTTGAAAGTTCGATCGCCCAATTGAAAATTCCGCCCGCTACTCCACTAATTTGACTTAGAATTTGACTTAAATTAACACACCAAACGTAGGGACACGCCACTACCGCGTCCCCACAAACCTAATATGCAATTTGCTGGACATCCTAATAATTTGTAACTTGACACATACCCGTTACCCGTTGCCGAATCGCCAGCAATACGGCCCGCGGCTAAAGCACTTTTGACTTCAGCCAAGCGGCGGGGAGACACCGCAGTTTCTGAGAATTGCTAACATAAGCCCGCTTCTGAAACACATCATATTGATTGCGTTCGATCGCATTTAAGATTCTGCTGTAGAGCATTGTAGCAGCCCAAACTGTCCAGCGGATATCGGGACTGAGCACTTTAATTCCCGGTTCGGCGCTGGCGTATAATTTGCGAGCTCGCTGAATTTGAAACCGCATCAATTCCCGCCAGCGGTTGTCAATTACACCGTTGAATAAATCTTCTTCCGTGTAGTTAAACAAGGCTAAGTCTTCTAAGGGAATGTAAATGCGGCCGCGGCGGGCGTCTTCTCCGACATCGCGCAGAATATTAGTCAACTGCTTGGCAATACCGAGGGAGATGGCTTCTTCTTTGGGAATTTTATTCCCCCAGTGCCAATTCCAGTTAGCAGCGGAGCTCGATTCGCCTACACCCATGACAGACATCGACATCAGCCCTACAGTACCCGCTACTCGATAACAGTAAAGATTGAGCTCTTCAAAAGTTTCGTAGCGGCTGCGGTACAAGTCCATTTGCTGGCCCGCAATCATCTCTCGAAACGGCCCAATGTCGATCGGGAAACGAGACAGCGTATCCACCAACGCTACGTCGTAGTCGTCGTGAGGATGGCCGGCAAACACCGATTCTAGGCGTTTTTCCCACAGATTGAGGGTTTCAGGGGTCGTTGCATCAGAACCCGGCCCGTCTACGAGTTCGTCGGTGCGGCGGCACCAGACGTAAATCGCCCAAATCGCCCGACGCTTCGCTTCGGGCATGAGTTGAGTGCCTAAATAAAAATTTTTGGCATAACTCGCCGTGACTTGGCGGCACAGTTCGTAAGAGTCATCCACAGAGGCCAGAGTTCTCATGCACTGGAGTTTTGACAGTTGCAGCATCCGAGAATAAGAAATTTAAAGATTAGAATTGACATTCCCCCGTTTAGAAAACGGGAGATTTTTTACGTCTTTATGAAAAATTCTTAATTTTTCATTTGTTATTGGCCGTTGAAATAGCCTGCGCTGTCAGCTTACCAGAAAGCACGGCACCTTCCATACTCGCAAGATAACGCTGCATCGTATAATCCCCCGTTAGATAGAAATTGCTAATGGGAGTTGTTTGTGTGGGACGGCACTGCTGGCGTCCGGGGGTGGCTTTGTAGACGGAACGAGGGGTTTTGACTACGTGATATTTGAGCAGTTTGGCGGGTTCTGGGATTTGATCGGGAAAGAGTTTTTCTAACTCGACCATTGTGGCTGCGACGATATCTTCGTCTGATTTGCCTATCCAGTCTTTGGCCGGTGCTAAAACCAGTTCCAGCATTGATTTGTCTGGGTTGGCATATTCGCGGCAGGTGTTGCTCATGTCGGCGTAGACGCTCAGCAGGGGCGATCGCGAGAACAGCAAATGGTCGATGTCAGTTAATTTGCGATCGAACCACAAGTGTACATTAATGACGGGTACTCCCTCCAAACCTTCGAGCTGTTTGAAATAATCCATTTCGCCCCAAGGTTTCGGCATCATCAGCTTTAGCGGGTCAACCGGCATCGCGGAAACGTAAATATCGGCCGTCAGAATTTCTGACTCTGCCCCTTTTATGCCCCGAATCTGGAAGCCGCGCACCGTGTTGTCATCGTTGAGCAAAAACTCGCCGATGGGTGCATTCAGCCGGACTTCACCGCCGCGCTCAGTTATGTAGTCTACCATCGGCTGACACAACCTTTCTGTGGGGGAACCGTCTAAAAAGGCCATTTTCGAGCCATTTTTCTCTTGCAGGAAGCGGTTGAGGGCTGTCAGCAGTATGGTTGCAGATATTTCGTGGGGGTCAATGAAATTGAGCGCCTTGGACATGGCGATAAATACTTCTTTTTCGACTCTGGGGGGGACGTTTTGCTTTTTCAGCCAGTCGGAAAACGAGTATTTGTCCATTGCTTCGACATAGTTTTGGCCCTGAAGCATCGCCGGAATCAAACCGATGCCAAAGCGGATTTTTTCGGGCCAGGTGAGCATATCGTTGTTGCTCAAGATGGCTGCGACGCCGTTGAAGGGGGCGGGAAGGTCGGGAAAGTCAAAGCGGGAATAGGTTCCGGGGGTTTCCGGCTGATTGAAAATCATGCTGTGCTGTTTCCATTGCAGCCGGTCTTCAATGTCAAGTTCTTTGAAGAGTTGGAGCATATTCGGGTATGCACCGAAAAAGATGTGGAGGCCGGTTTCGTACCAGTCGCCATCTGCATCTTTCCAGGCGGCTACTTTGCCGCCGAGTACGTCCCGACTTTCTAGGAGGATGGGGGTGTGGCCCGCGTCGGTAAGATATTTAGCGCAGGAAAGTCCTGCTAAGCCTGCTCCGGCGATCGCAACTCGCATTTGATACTACTTGGCCTCTGTGTTCGCTTCGGTTTAATTATACTTTACAACTCGTTACATTTTTTTGGGAATTGGGGAAGGTGGATGCGGCGATCCCTCTCTCAGTCCCACAGTCCGCCAGGGAATGAATTCCCTGTCTCATAGCGCAAGTCCTCTGAAAGAGGACTGAAGAATACATTAGTCCTCTTTCAGAGGACTTTTGCTTTGAGGCAGGGGTTTAAACCCTTGCCGGACTTGCCGGACTGCGGGTCTGACCTTAAGTGCCCTAGTGCCCTATGCCCTAGGAAACGCAATTAACAGAAATTTAGCAATAATTGCTATCATCAATTATGAGGCAAATTTCAATAAATTAGTTAAATTTATGGTACAAACAATTCAAGCTAGAAATGTCGCACTGAACGACTTGGAAACCCAATTCAAAATTGAGTGGATTGAGGATGATGACCAATTCTTTCGCGAGTGGCAAGATGATTTGCCAGAAATCACTGATTATGAAAAACAGCGATTAGACAGAGTGAAAGCAAGTTACAGGAATTTGCTTGCTCGTCCACCAATGCTAGAAAATACAGTCAAAATGGTAGTGCTGTCTCCGCTGTTGGATTTAGCTGACTTTTATCTTGCTCCTTTTCACGTTACTTCCGAAAAGTCTGTAGAAATTATTGACGAAGATGAAGGAATGATTGTCAGGGGACAGTTGGATGTGTTGGCTTTGTTTCAGGAGTTTTGGGTAGTAGTTATCGAGTCCAAGCAAGCGGCGTTTTCTTTGGAAGTAGGGATTCCGCAGTTGCTGGCTTATATGTTAGCTAATGTGACGGGCGATCGACCTACTTACGGACTGTTAATGAATGGGGCAGATTTTCTATTTGTCAAGTTAGTTAAGCGGGAAACAGCACAGTATGCTTTTTCTCGGAAGTTTTACCTTTTCAATCCGGGAAACGATTTGTACAGTGTGCTGAGTATTTTGAAGCGCCTTGGTCAGTTGAATGTTGGCAATACAGTTTAGCAAGCGATCGCGCTCTTCTGTGAGGGCTATCGCTCATAGACGCGGTTGTACTTCGTTTAAATAAAAAATGAACAATCAAACTAATTAGAAGAGGGAACAGGCGCTGGCGGTAATTTTTTGTTAGGTACAGGTGCGGTAGAAGGAACAGGCGCTGGCGGTAATTTTTTGTTAGGTACAGGTGAGGTTGAGGGAACAGGTGCTGGCGGTAATTTTTGGCTTGGTACAGGTATGGAAGTTGGTTGGGGTTGGGGCTGAGGCAAACCGGGAACACGGATATATCTCCAATTACCAGTAAATAATAGGTACATAACACCCGCAAGCACGACACCACTAACAACAGCAGCAGTAATTTTCCAAACACTGTAGGGACGTTCGCCTTGAACTTCAGCGGTGCGAGCATTAACCATTACTTGATATCGTTGGTTTTGATAGCGATAGGCGCACAGCCACACAGGTAGCAAAATATGCTTAAAAGTGATAGCATTGTAATCAGTAGAAATGCTGTGAACCCGCTGCTCGTCGCCACCAATATTCCTACAAACATCCGAGTGAATAGTACCGGCCATGACATTTTTAGCAGATTCAAATCCTTGAGTGAGAGAAACTTGCGATCGCTGCGCTTCAAACCCAGCTAAATAAGATGAATTGTAAGGGCGCAGCGACTCCTTGAGATGCCAAGGTTCTAACGCATCTAGGCGGGGGCGATCGATCGAAGTTGTAGCAGGAATCAGAATATCATCAAAAGAGCGATCGACTCTGCCAGAAGCTGGCCACCACCTGGTATGTTGCACTTGGCGAGTTTTAGTTTCAGTTTCACCCTGCGAGTTTGTTTCTGTATAAGTTTCAGTCACATAGTAGTGTTCTCCGCGAGAACCCTGATAGTAACTAACGGTATAAGTGTCGTAAGTCCAAAACGGCAAATAAACCCCTTGAATTTTCTCCTGTTGCGCTAGGGATTTCAAAGCAGAAGGAGCAAACCAGCGGTTGCTTAGCCACTTTTGAATGCTTTCTCTAGCCTGTTTATCAGTAACTTCAAAAGGAACAATTCCCTCTGGATGCACGCTAGGGCTAGCCTTTGCAGGTTGCGTCACAATTGGAGAAGCACAAAATGGGCATTGGCCCGCTACTTTTGGCGGTTCAAAAGTAACACTTGCTCCGCAATCATTGCATTTTACTTCTAAGGCTGTTGTTGATAAAGTTGTCAGCGTCGTGCGATCGACTTGGAGATATTGTTCGTAAGAGTTCTCCTTTACCTCTTGGGCCGTTTGGGGAATTGCATCTTCCCAGCCGCAGTAAGCACACTTGAGTTTTCCTGCTTGGGGGTTGAACTCTAAATAAGCCCCGCAGCTAGGACAGGGAAAACGTTTAACAGCAGGTTCAGAAGTATTCATAATGGTTAATTGGTGATGTAATTGGTAATCGGTAATCTGGAAAGCATCCCAATTACCAATTACCAATTAACTAAATATGCAAACAAAAATTTAGGCTGCTGCTGGCGGGGGAGGCGGCGGTACTGTCGCCAACAAAGATGCTAATTCCGGCACTTGCGATGCTAACTTCCAGCCGTCAAAACCCGCACGCCACACCATTACCTGATGTGTCAAACCATTTTGCAGAAGTTGATGCAATTCAAAAGGGCCTAATTGTTGACCGTTGTGGGCAATATACCACTGAGTTTGTGTTGGTGGGGGAGGTGGCGGCGGAGTCTGCGATGCTGGCGGCTGCATCATATTTGTCATTTGTTGACCTAGTGCCATTCCCATGCCAAATTCTAATGCTTGATTGCCGCCGCTGGGGTTATTTGCTGATGCTTCTATGGCGTTAGCAGCTTGATATTGGGTATATTGCTGCATATTTCCCAGAAGTCCGATCGAGGCTCGTTTGTCGAGTGCTGCTTCAACTTCTGGAGGCATCGAGATATTTTCAATTAATAGCTGAGTTAACTCTAACCCAAATTGCTGGATACTTGGCTCTATGGCAACTCGCACCTGTTCGCCCATGTGGGTGTAGTTGGCTGCAAAGTCTAGCAGGGGAACGCGGGAATTCCCAACCCAATTGGCAAAGGCACTGACTATTGTATTGCGTAGTTGTTCGCTGATTTCATCTACTTGAAATAGTCCGTCAGTGCTGATTAGTTGTTTTAAGAGTTTTTCGGGATGGGAAACTTTAATGTTGTATGTGCCAAAAGCCCGCATTCTCACTGGGCCGAGTTCTGGATCGCGGATAATTACAGGGTTAGAGGTACCCCATCTCAGGTTGGTAAATATTTTGGTGTTAAAAAAGTAGACTTCTGCTTTGAAGGGAGAGTTGAAACCGTAGGGCCAACCTTTTAAAGTGCTGAGAATGGGTAAGTTGCGGGTGTAAAGTTCGTACATTCCCGGATCGAAGACATCGGCCACTTGGCCTTCGCTGACAAAGACTGCTATTTGTCCTGGTCGTACAGTTAGTTTAGCACCTTGTTTAATTTCGTTTTGGTGGCGCTCGAATCGATAGGCAATGGTGTCGCTGGTATTGTCCAACCATTCGATGATATCGACAAATTCGCCGCGAATCTTGTCAAAGAGTCCCATAGATTTATTTTGGGTTGTTGTTTGATTTTAGCTTCAAGAGGAGCGATCGGTGTTCCCGATCGCCATTGTAAAGTTTTTACGTGCGATCGCGATCGCTGGGGATGGGGGCGATCGCCCTTGCAGAAAATTCACAATTCCGGTTCAATTCCAGCCGATCGCAATTGAGCGCGCAATTGCTCTAATTGGTCTTCGGCGCGATCGGCTCTTTCAGCCCCGGTTAACAACAGATTCCCTTGACTATCCCACCAGCGCAGCCAAGGTAATTCCACATTTTGATACACTCCTTGCCAAATTCCCAATTCCACTCCTAACGGTGCAATCGGATAATGACCGCGCTCATTGGCAGCAACTAATTGATACCTATCTTCGATCAGGTGATAGACTTCAACACTAGCCTTGGTTACTTCATAAATTCCGTAAAATGCCGGATGGATGACATTTTCATAAATCCAGAATTTACCCGGCTTAGTTTCCTGTTGACCCGATCGCAACAAAGGCGTTCTGTCCCGTTCTTCTGCACCATTGCCCGATACAAACTCTAACACAATTAACGGTGCTACAAATTCTTGCCACATCACATACGATCGGCGCAATTGACCGTCAATTGTTGGCGGGACATTGGGAACGTAAAACCAGTCCGGTGCTTCTGCGCCCTTTTCTAGCGGATCTGTCAATCGCCAATAAATGCCACTGTCTTGACCGATACAATAGTTATCATCTGGATGAATGCTTTGGAAGACGGGAGTAATTGAATCTGTTAGCAGGATGCTTTGGGGATGTTCTTGGAAATTCTTCACAAAAGTGCCGTCGGATTCTGGTAATTGAGTGTGATCCGGCCAGCCTGTGGGGTTGTTTTCTACATCGAGGGTGAATTTCATGATTTTATTTTGATTGCAGGCATTATAGGAGCGAGATTGTGATTGTAGGCGAACTCGATACATCTAATACCAAATTCATAAAATAGCGCTACATATCTACCCCCCCCAACCCCCCCTTATTAAGGGGGGGAGTAAAACTTTCTATGTAGCATAACTTTATGAAATTGGTATAACTCATGCCTCTATCTCCCAATCTTCCAGATGCAAACCCTCAACACGGCTGAACTCGCGGGTATTGTGAGTTACAAGAATTAGGTTGTTGGCGAGAGCAATAGAGGAAATCAAAAGGTCATTAGGGCCAATGGGTGTTCCAGATGCAGCTAATTGAGCGCGAATTTGACCGTAAATTAGGGCAGACTGGTCATCAAAAGGAAAACTTACAAACTCATTGAAAAAACGTTCTAGTCGAGCTAGATTGCTATCTTGACGAGAACTTTTAAAAGCACCCCAGTAAAGTTCTGCTTTAACTACAGAGCATATTGCTACATCACCTGACCGCATCATTGCTAGTCGGCGAGATACCGATGAGTTGCGGTCGGGATTTAACAAACGGATGCAAGTATTGGTGTCTAAAAGATAAATCACAGCAATTCTTCCCGAATTTCATATTCCAACTGCTCAGGACGAACAAGCGGTTCTCCTTCCCAACTTCCTATTACTGTCTCAAAAAAACCGGGAGACCAGCCTAAATCTTCCGGTTTTTTAGCCTCAGTTGCTGGTGTTATGGGCTGGAAAACTACAATAACTTCCAAATCTGTATCTTTGATACCACCGGGGATTTGCAAATGCAACATTCCGTCGGAACCAACGCGCGATCGCACTTTAATACTTTGCATAACTCTGGGCTCCTTAAGTTTGTACTGAAATTTAATCTTGTTCAGGCGTCCGCTTTGTAATAATCACTCCAACTCCGCCAACAGATCAAGCACATCTTCATAATCATAAGGCGGACGCTTCCTGATAGCTAAGACAGCGATTTGTTTAAATTCATCATCAACAGCGTAAAGGATTCTCCACAAATCAACTCTAATTCGCCTGGGTTCCCAACTTGCGTTTGTAGAAAAGCGAAGCATAATGCTGTTGTCAGGACGTGCTTCTTCACCCAGCGCCTCAATTATTTTCTTAATTCGCTGGCGAATGACTCCTGGTAAGTTTCGCCTCTCATCGTGAGCAGATGCCAATAGCCGAATTCGATACATTTAATAACCTCAATCTTCATCCCATTCATCTTTAACGGCTTCCCAATCAAGCCAACCCGCTTTTTCGGGACTGCCACCGCATTTTTGCAATTGGGCCATCGCCGTTTTGAAAATCTGTTCGTCTTCCCGATCTTCGATCCAGTCGATCAAAGCTTCCCAAGCCGATATGCTCAACTGTGCGGCTTTCTTTTTACCGTTAGCATCAACCACAAATTGAACGGATTTTAATATTTCTTTGATACTGGTCATTATAATTAATTCCTTAAGTTGTTATCTATTCTAATCAATTTGCTTCTCAGTTGCTGCGCCAAACCCTATCGAAAAAAGGTCGATCGCACCCAGCCAACCCCAGCAACCTGAACCGCAGGTGAGGCAATCCCCCTGCAGCCCCCGCTTCTCGACGCGGTACAATAAGTGCAATCATACTTAACGCTTATATTGAAAAAGTTACACACAACGCCACAGGAGACAACAGACGCATGGGTAAAGTAGTTGGCATTGACCTCGGAACAACAAACTCAGTAGTAGCCGTCATGGAAGGCGGCAAACCGGTTGTGATTGCCAATGCAGAAGGGATGCGGACAACTCCCTCGGTAGTCGCTTTCACAAAGGAAGGAGAACGCCTTGTCGGACAGATGGCCCGACGCCAGACTGTTCTCAACCCGCAAAACACCTTTTACGCCGTCAAGCGGTACATCGGACGCAAATATACCGAACTGACTCCAGAATCAAAGCGCGTCCCTTACACAACTCGCCGCGACGAAAACGGGAACATCAAAATCAAGTGTCCCCGCCTGAAAAAAGATTTTGCCCCAGAGGAAATTTCGGCGATGGTTTTGCGGAAACTGGCCGATGAAGCCAGCCGCTATCTGGGACAAGAGGTGACGGGGGCTGTAATTACTGTTCCCGCTTATTTCAACGACTCGCAGCGACAGGCGACGCGGGATGCGGGACGAATTGCCGGACTTGAAGTCAAACGGATTTTAAATGAGCCGACGGCGGCTTCTTTGGCTTACGGTTTGGAGAGGCGAGAAAGTCAAACTATTTTAGTGTTTGATTTGGGCGGCGGTACTTTTGATGTATCTATCTTAGACGTGGGAGACGGAGTATTTGAAGTTAAAGCAACTAGCGGCGATACTCAATTGGGCGGCAATGATTTTGACTCCAAAATTGTTGACTGGTTGGCAGAACAATTCTTAGAAAAAGAAGGAATTGATTTGCGACGCAACCGCCAAGCTTTGCAGCGCCTGATCGAAGCGGCAGAAAAAGCCAAGATTGAGCTGTCGGGAGTCGGTGTCACCGAGATTAATTTGCCGTTTATCGATGCGAACGAAGACGGGCCTTTGCATCTGGAAACGCGACTAACTCGCGGTCAATTTGAGGGGCTGTGCACAGATTTGGTGCAGCGGTTGCGGCGGCCGGTCAAACAAGCTTTGGCTGATGCAAGTTTGAGTCCTTCTCGCATTGATGAAGTTGTGCTAGTCGGCGGTTCGACTCGCATTCCTTTGGTGCAGGAAGTTGTTCGCAACTTGATTGATAAAGAACCCAATCAAAATGTGAATCCCGATGAAGTTGTGGCGGTGGGTGCGGCAATTCAGGCGGGGATTTTGGGTGGCGATGTCCGCGATGTGCTGCTGTTGGATGTGACGCCGCTGTCGCTGGGTTTGGAAACGATCGGCGGGGTGATGAAAAAACTGATTCCTCGGAATACTACTATTCCCGTCAGGCGATCGGACATTTTTTCGACTGCTGAAAATAACCAAACTGTGGTAGAAATTCACGTCATCCAAGGGGAACGGGAATTAGGCAGAGATAATAAGTCTTTGGGACGGTTTAAACTAACTGGAATTCCGCCGGCACCGCGAGGGATTCCGCAGGTGCAAGTAGCTTTTGATATTGATGCTAACGGGATGCTGTTGGTAACTGCTTTGGACAAAACTACGGGCAGGGAACAAAGCATTACTGTGCAAGGTGCTTCCACGCTGAGTCAGCAGGAAGTGAATCAAATGATTCGCGATGCGGAACAGTTTGCTCAAGCTGATAAGTTGCAGCGGGAAAGGGTAGAAAAACGCAATCGCGCTGAAGCTTTAGCTTATCAAGCTGAGCGGCAGTTGCGAGAGGTGGCGCTCGATCGCGGAATGCAGTTTGCTCAAAGAAGTCGCCAGCGAATTGAAACTTTAATTCGGGAATTGCGAGACAGTTTGGAACGCAATGATGAGCGGGGAGTTGACCAAGTTGGTTCGGATTTGCAGGATGCTCTTTACGATTTGAGCCGGGAAGTTTCGGCGTTTGCGATGGATGACGATGATGATGATTTCTTTGAGTCTGTGAAGCGGACTTTTACGGGCGACGGTACCAAGCGGCGCAGCGATGATAACAGCTATTATACCAATGCTAAACCGTACAGGCGATCGACTGTCGATCCAATTCCCGATCGCCCCTACGATCGCACCGGCGATCGTATGAACGATCGCATGGGCGATCGTATGGGCGATCGTATGGGCGATCGTAGAAGCAGTGCTAATCGCCCCACTCGCCCTTATCAAAATCAAAGCGACGATTGGGATGATGACGACGATTGGCTCTAATTAGTGGTTAGTCATTAGTCCCTAGTCATTAATCCCTAGTTTGAAGCAGGGAAGGAGGATGACTAATGACTAATGACTAATAATTAATAACTCATGACTAATAACTAATGACTAATGACTAACTATGCAGAATTTTCGCAATTACTATCTAATTTTGGGAGTGCCCAAAGATGCCACGGCTGATGAGATAAAAAAAGCCTATCGACGGCTAGCCAGACAGTTGCACCCTGACGTAAATCCAGGGGATCAATCTGCTGAAGATAAGTTTAAGGATATTAATGAAGCTTATGATATTCTTTCCGATATCGAGAAGCGCGCTCAATACGATCAGTTTAGTAAATTCTGGAAACAAAAGGGATTTCAAGGAAAGCAAGGGGTGCGACTTCCCAATTTCAAAACTTGGGGAAACACTAAAACTACCCGGAAAAAACCGACCGAAGATGTCGATTTTAGTGATTACTCGGATTTTAATAAATTTCTCGACCAAGTGCTCGGAAGACGCCGGGAAGTGAGGATGGCGACAGCGAATGATACACAGGGAGTAGCCTCCTCTGAACCGTGGAGTACGGCTTCTAAGAAAACGAGTTATGTTGCTAATTCTCGCCCACCTAGAAGGGATTTTGACGATCGCGAAATGCGACGAGAAACAGTCGATCGCGAAATGCGACGAGAAACAGTCGATCGCGAAATGCGACGGGAAGCAGTCGATCGCGAAATGCGACGGGATGTGGACGATCGGGAAATTCGACGGGAAGCAGTCGATCGCGAACCCAGAAGAGACATTGAGGCCAGACTAACTCTGCCTTTGGAAAGGGCTTATTCGGGCGGTACCGAGCGAATTCGTTTGGAAGATGGGCGAGCGATCGAGGTGAATCTGCCTGCTGCTATGGTATCAGGCCAGCGGATTCGCTTGCGAAATCAAGGTATGGGCGGGGGAGATTTATATTTAAAAATCACGGTTTCTCCCCATCCCTTTTTTCGCTTGGAAATGTCGGATATTTGCTGCGAATTGCCACTGACTCCCAGCGAAGCGGTGTTGGGTGGAGATATTGAAGTACCGACGCTAGACGGCTTGGTAAAGATGAAATTGCCGCCGGGAGTAACATCTGGAAAGCGGTTGCGGCTGGCTAACAAAGGCTATCCGACTGGAAATGGCGATCGGGGCGATCAATTGGTAGAAATTCAGGTGTTAATTCCCAAAGAAATTAGTGAAGAGGAACGAGAATTGTACGAGAAGTTGCGACAGGTTGAGTCTTTAAAACCCCGTCAAGATTTGTCAGTATAAATTTTTAGGGTGCGCGATTCACACCGGAGACCTTGTTGGTATAATGTAATAGGGTGAGCTTCCGGCACCTGAAGCCTTAACTATTACAAATTTACCATTACCAATATGTTCACATTCATCAATCCTAAAACTGATTTTGCTTTCAAAAAAATATTCGGTTCTGAAAATAGCAAAGACATTCTCAAGAGTTTTTTGAATGCCTTGCTGTATGACAGTCAGCCCACCATCGAAAGTTTGCAAATCCTCGATCCTCATTCACTACCGCTAATTCGAGGTCTTAAGGATACTTACGTCGATATTAGAGCTCAGTTAAATGACGGCACAAATGTAATTATCGAGATGCAGGTTTTGAACGTAGAGGCTTTTGAAAAGCGGATTTTGTACAATGCAGCCAAAGCTTATTCAACGCAATTAGAAACAGCAGAACAATATGTAATGTTGAATCCAGTGATTGCCTTGACCATCACTGATTTTGAGATGTTTGAGGATTTTAGGAAAGTAATTTCGCGGTTTGTCCTGAAAGAAAGAGAGTTCTTGAGCGATTATCCTATTTTCGATTTTGAATTGGTTTTTGTTGAGTTACCCAAGTTCCAAAAAAGTTTGAACGAGTTAGAAACATTAACCGATAAGTGGATTTATTTTCTCAAAACTGCTAGGGACTTAAACGCAGTACCTGCAACAATGGAAGAGGTGCCAGAGATTAGTCAAGCATTTGCAATAGCGACTAAAGCTAATTTGAGCTATGACGAATTAAGCGAGTTGCAAAAACAGGAAATTTACATCCAAGACCGTCGGGGAGCAATCACTAAAGCCGTCAGCATAGCAACAGAAAAAGGCAGACAAGAAGGAATTAAGGAAGGACAAATAGCACTGATTGTTCGTCTGTTGGAACGCCGTGTAGGTGCTGTCACTCCCGAAGTTCAAAGTCTAATTGGGGAATTGTCGATCGACCAATTGGAAAACTTAGGAGAAGCCTTGTTAAATTTTAACGAAATATCAGATTTAACAGCTTGGCTGCAAACACAAGATTTACCTGCAGAATAGCCGTTAGCGCAGCCCTCGAAGAGGATCGCACTTTCAGCAATCGTCGCTCACATAAGTAAAATTACTGTTGTGATTATTCCTGAACTAGCAGAGAATTAACAATAAGGTAATTTTCCCACAATCAGGAGCAGTCTGCCGCCATGACTCAAATGCCCCCTCAATGCACCAGTCTGCAAGAGCAAGTTGATTCTTTAGTGCAACTGCTGCGTCAGGAATCGTCTTTGCGACAACAAGATATCACGGCGGTACAAGCTTCTCTGAAAAAGGCAATTTCTCCTGAGTTTGAAATTGTGTTTGCTGGCGCTTTCAGTGCGGGAAAATCTATGTTAATTAATGCTTTGCTGGAGCGGGAATTGCTCTACAGTGCAGAAGGACACGCGACAGGTACGGAATGTTATATCGCCTTTGCTGAGCCGGAAAAAGAGCGCGTTGTTCTCACTTTTTTGAGCGAGTTTGAGATTAGCCAGCAAGCTTCTGTGCTGTGCCATCAGTTAGGTTTAGCTACTGAACTTAATATTAATCAAACAGATGTAGTGTCCCTGTTGTCTCAGGGATGTAACATAATTATTGAAACGGAAGGCGGCGAAAATAAATCCGAGGTAGCCAAAAAAGCTAAGGCTTTGATGCTGCTGTTAGAAGGGTTTGAGGCAAATCGCGATCGCATCCAAACTCTCGAAAACGCTACCTACTCGATGGAACAGTTTAACTTTTCCAATCTGAAGGAAGCTGCTAGTTATGCCCGTCGCGGTAGTAACAGTGCTGTACTCAAGCGAGTTGAATATTACTGTTATCATCCGCTGCTGCAAGATGGCAATATTATTATCGATACGCCGGGAATTGATGCACCGGTGCAACGGGATGCAGAATTGACTTATGATAAGATTGAAAGCCCCGATACTTCGGCGGTTGTCTGCGTTTTGAAAGCGGCTTCGTCTGGGGAAATGACGACGGAGGAAACCGAGTTGATGGAAAAAACACGGGGAAATCCGGGAATTCGCGATCGACTGTTTTACATTTTCAACCGCATCGACGAAACTTGGTACAACACGCAACTGCGACAGCGCTTAGAAAATTTGATTAATTCTGACTTTCGCGATACTGCGAGAGTTTACAAAACTAGCGGATTGTTGGGATTTTACGGGAGTTTGATTCGAGGGACAACAGGGCGCGATCGATTTGGTTTAAATACAATCTTTGCCACCAGTCAACCGCGAGTTTCTGTAGATGATAAATTAGATTCAGAATTTATCGGTATTAGTGAAGAAACTCCGCAATTTGTTAGTGAATTTAATCGCTACTGTGCGAATTCCGGCAAACTGTCTCCCAGCAAATTTCGCATTTCAGTGAACAGCTACGAAACACCCAATGAAAACTACGTGCGGATTCTTGCAGAACAAGGACAACCATTAATTGGTCAATTAATTCAAGATAGCGGCATCGAAGATTTTCGCACAGCCATCACCCGCTACCTCACCGAAGAAAAACGCCCGCAACTGTTCAAAAATTTAGCTGACGATTTAGAAGATTTGTGCATTCAACTGCGGAAACATTACCAAACAATTCAGCGGAATTTGGACAGCCAGCCCCGCGAAATTGAGGCGATGAAAGCACAGGAACTTTTGCGGTTAAATCAAGAATTGCAGCAAGTTGGGGAGGAATTTCGCGAACATATCGCCGAAGAAGTCAATGACATGATTATGAACAGATGCGATATTTTCGATATAGACTTTCGGCAATTGCAATCTCGGATGATCCGGCGCTTGGATGAGTTGTTAGATGGATTTTCTGTTGAGGCGGCTTACGGACGCACTTTGCGGAATCATCCCCGCAATGCTACAGCACCTTTAATTGCTGTTTTAGTTGAAGCACTTTATTATTTAGCGAATCAGTTGGAAGATATTTTAGTAGAGGCTACTAAGTCACTGGTTGATAATTATTTCCAGTATTTGAAAGATAGCGTTCGCAAGTCTGAATACTATCGATTACTTTATCGGTTGTTGGGGAACGACGGGGGAATTGAACAGCAGTTAGAGGAGTTATCAAAGCGGGTTTCGGATGCTTTGGTAAATGCGGCGGGCGTTGAGTGCGATCGCTACGTGCGAGAAAGTCCCCGTTTTTACGACGAAGGCACATTTTCGATTTATCAATTCCGGGAAACATTGCAGCAAACTTCTCAAGGTTTCGACTGCGAAAACATGGTAGACGCGCAACCAGCAATTCGGCAATTATTGCGGCTGGATTTTGAGCCTAAAGTATCTAGAACTATTCGGCAAACTTTCCGCCAAACTGTCAACCAAACCCTGAAAGAGCATTTGTTGCCGCTGGCCCAAAAGCAAGCTGATGATATTTTGCAGAAATACAGTCAAGCCCGCGATTATTTGGAGCAAACTTTGGCACAGGAGGCGGAGGAAAAGATTGCTGGGAATCTGCGGCGGCAAGCTGAAAACGAGCAGAAAATTCAAGAGTACGATCGGGCAGTTTCTGGGATTAATAGTTGTTTGCAGGCGATGAAGTTGCACGAGCATTTGTTGCCTGTAATTGGACAAAATGATGGTGTTTCGGTGGAATATGAGGCGAAAGATATTGATTGAAATTACGGCGATTGGAAATCGCGCCTACACAGACAAAACCCGCCTACGCGGGTTGAAAACATTCTTAGTCCGCGCAGGCGGACATTGTTTGTGTAGACGCGAATTCTATTCGCCGGGGCTATTGTCAAAAGAGAGATGCTACTCTAAAATAGTTAGGATGACAGTTAAAAAAACTTAGAGATTAATATGGAAGATAAATTTGATTTTCACAACTGCGGTAATGAGGACGCTTTATCTTTCGGTAACGCAATGCTTAAAGTAGAAAAACTCAAGGAAACAGTAAATGGAGTTTTGCCTGAATATGGGTTAGGAGAGAAACTCACTCAGTTGTTGAATCAACAAAAACTATACATTTATGTAGGTTTAAATACTGACCAACAACCTAATGCTTATGAGAACTGGTTTGGTCAAGGTATAGATTGTGAAATTCTCAGAGTGGGTGCTCAGGGCTGGAAGAAAGGAAAGATGAAGCTCAAACTCAATGTCACCATAGAGTTTTGCCCAGACGAACCAGAATTTGAAGAAACACCAGAAAACAACGAGTCAGAAACTAGCAAACCAGAATCCCCCCTCGATGATTTGCGTCGCCAACTTCTCAATCAAGAAAACTCACCCAGCTAATCCATCAAACATCCGCGTTAATTCGCCTTCATCTGCGGTTAAAAATCATCATGTCTAAAACCCCAAGAATTCCCATTCCCCCAGAAGTCAGAAAATACGTATTTACTCGCAATAAATACCAATGCCAAAGCTGCGGCCAAACCAAACTAGAAACCCAACTGACGATCGATCATATCATCCCCCTAGCGCGCGGCGGCAGCAACGACATCAGCAACTTGCAAACCCTCTGCGGCACCTGCAACCAAAAGAAAACCGACAAACTAGACCCGCGCTTCAGGCGACACTTTGACCTGTGATATTTAACAGTATAATAAAATCAGCAATTTAAGGTTGAAATTGCTAACCTCTGTTCGATCGCACTTTTAATCCCTAGCTTGGATAACTGCAATGGTGACAAATTGCACCATTGTCAAGAACAGGCAAGATGCCTGTTCCACAAGAAAATTTATCTCTTGTGGAACAGGCATCTTGCCTGTTCCTAAGCAAGTAATTGAGAATGGTGGAACATCTCAGTTACATCCGTTACATCCGCTACAAAATCCGCTGCCGAACTTCCTACCATCGATAATACCGATAAGGATCGTCCCCCTTCTCAAAATCCGTTCTGTAATCCCAGTGATAAAACTCCCCACTCGAACCGTTAAACACAGATCCATCCGCCTTAAAACTAGCCCCTAAATTAGCCAAAATCTGAGCATTTGCCCTGGTTTGCCGCCAGCGAGTAAAACGCAAATAAGTCTTAGTATCAGCATTCAAACTGTCAGGTTCAATCTGAGAAAAAATCGCCACACCCTTGCCAACTTTTACCCGACTTAACAAACCGTCCGCACCAATTTGTCCCCCAGACTTAATCAACCAAGTATCATAAAAAGAGCGCGATCGCAAATCTGAAGCGCTAACCCCCTTCACCTCATCCCAACTCGGAACCGCCAGCGAACCTCCGAAATCCTGCGCTTGCTGCAAACCCACGCCCAAACCCGCAGCAGGCACTTGACGCGGCAAGAAAAACGCCTTCCCGCCAGCATTCAAATAACCGCGCAAATCTGCATCTTTCAGATTCGCTTCTCTCCCCACAATCGCCAAACCAACATCATTAGAAAGCGAACTAGCGCGCTGATAAATTACCCCCAAACTGTCCAACTTTTGGGCATCTCCATCTCCCCCAATTAAAACCACTTGATCCGGCTTTCCAACCACCGGAGAATTCATCCCGTAACTCACAATTTGTTGCACTAACTGCGCCGCCCCAGCATCTACAGAATAATGGTCTTCCAAATCCAACTCGTTTAAAATCAGCCGCCCTTTTCCGTAATCCAATTCCATCAGCGGCGAATAAGCTAAATCAAACTCAGATTCCAAAATGGGGCGCCAACCGCTGCGGTGCGGTTTCTCAATAGAAGCGCTACTGACACCGCCGCGATTTCCCCAACGCCAGCCGTACCAAGGTTTATTTGCCGGACTCAAATTAGGGCCAGTTTGAATCGTATCTGGATAAGCTTCCAGCAGCGTGCTTTCCCCCGCCCAATCCCGCAAATCTTCACTGTCTAAACCGCTAATTGCGGGATGGTTGCTGTCAACTGGATAAGCGCGGCGGCTGACGTGGGCAGCAACTCGGAAACCTGTATTTTCCAGCCATTCCCTGCGTTGAGGAAACACAATTGCTTTGCCGCCGTTTCGCACAAAACTTTCTAAACTTCCCGGCCAATTTTCCCCGCTAGAAAATGCTTCCCTACCGATAATTAATAACGATGAAACTTGCGAACCATTCCACGGTACAAGCTGATGACCTAACTGTTTTAACATGGCCGATGTTTTGCCTGCTGGGTCGAAGATTGTCAGCGTATCCTTGCTTTTGGCTTGCTTGGGAAAAACGCGGAAAGCAAATGTATCAGAATGCGATCGATCGCCCACTCGCGCAGTCAAGCGAATTTCGCCGTCAGCCTTGCTAGAAATGGTATTTGGCAATTTTACGTCAATTGGGAAAAACAGCGTTCCTGCCTGCTCAATCGTCCCTTTTTGCTCGCCTTTTTTTACTTCTTTCCCCCCCACCAAAACCCGCCAATTAAACGAAAATTCTTGCGCCGTCCGCGTATCGTTAATTAACACTACTTGCTTGGCCAGTTTTCCGCCCACAAACAAATTGTGATCTTTCGCAGTAAAAACCGGGCTAGCACCAGCAATCCAAGCCAAAGTCGAGCTATTATTATTCATAATTGCCTCGCCCCCAGGATGAACAGTGAAAGCTTCGGGCTGGTAATAATTCAAAAGATTATTCGATACTTGCTTCAAATAAACTCCCCGGCGACCAGGTTTAAATGCCCCAATATCCACCTTTTTTCTGCCAGCTTCGGAAAGTTCCCAACCATGTCCGTCATTCCAAGGAATCATCCCCCCAGACATTCCAAAAGTCCGCCAACTCCGCCAAGTATTTGTACTGAATAACTGCTGCAACTTTTGAAAAGCGGGTGCAAAATCCAACTCTTTTTTAATATGCCAGTTTTGATACTCCTGACCATTGATAAACTGCTCGCGAATTTTAGATTTATAAGCGGCAGTTTCCAACTCGTAAGCCTGCTTGCCAAAATAAATTGCCGCAAACTCAGTCATCCAAGGTTCGCTGACAATTGCCTGACCAAAACCTTTGCGGGCCCGCATCATCGTTGCGTGCAGAGGAGTCCCAAACTCGACTGCCATGTAGGGCCTTTCCCCGGTTTTGCTCCACTCAGAAATCCACTCTTCTCGTTCTTGCAAGGGAATCAGATTTAAATAAGAATTCAGCGCATAAACATCGCCGAAGTGTGCGCCTTGGTGTACCATCACAGGTCTGGTTCGGTCGGCAGATTTAATCGTCGCTAAAGCGTCATTTCCTAGGGGAGTGTTGACCCGCAAACGCTGGTTTTCCGAGGGACTGAGAGTTCCTTCTACTTTGCTTTTGCCGATGCGACGGGGATTTAAATCGTCAGCGTTGCCGAAAAAATTAGGACTTGTCGCCCACATTAATACTGATGGATGATTGCGGTAACGGCGCATTTCAGTCACCATTCGGTCTTTCCAGCGGTTTTTCCACAGGGGGTTCTTCCACTTGCCGTTCCAAGCGATAGGACTAATGTCTAAAGCGGGAGCCATAATGGGAAAACCTTTGAGGTCTGCTCTTTCGGAAAATAACTCTCGGAAGTGCCATCTACCCCGTTCGTCGTGATTCCAAGGCCACATTTCTGTTATGTTAAAACCTGCTTTTACGTAGCCATCAATTAGGCTGTCAGCAACTTCTACTGTCCCGCCTTGCCAAGTATCGGAGTGCAAGTTTGGTCGCAGCCGAAATTCAGTTCCGTTTAAGAAAAATTTGCGCCCTTCTATCCAAAATTCGCGGAAGCCAAAAGGTTGGTCGTATTGCGTGTCAATGCCGCTGCCTTTTACTTCTAATTGTAGGGTGTAAAGGTTTGGTTCCCCGACATCCCAAAGACGGGGATTTTGCCAATTCCACTGAACTTGTAGGGTTTGAATAGGTTTAGCTTTAACGTTGGCAGTGCCTGTAAATTTTTGTTCTACTTTGCCTTTTTCGTCGAGCATTTGCGCTATTATTTCTACTTGACCGCTTTGGGCAACGTCTTTGAGTTCAATATCTAATTTAACTTGCTTTTTTCGGGTGGAAGTTTGGACGAATACGTCCCTAATTAGCGGGCCTGGGGGAAGGCTCAGAAGCCGTACCTCGCCGATGATTCCCCGCGATTGCAACTGGGATTTTTCTGTGTAGATTTCTGTGGGGCCCATGATGACGGCTTTTTCCTTTTCATCGGATACTGCCACGACTAAAATAGATAGGGTGTTTTGACCTGGTTTTGCTGCTTTGGTAATTTCAATAGTGCCGTAGGGCCAGGGGATTTGACCGCAGTTAATGCCGTTGACAAAGATGACTGCATCGGTGCTAACTCTGGCTAAGTCGAGAAAAATTCGGCGGTTTGTCCAGTCGCCGGGAATGTCTATTTTTCTCTGATACCAAGCTTTTGATAGTTGTTTACTGTTGAAGTTTTCCCAATCTTTGCCGCTGCCGCGAGTGATGATTCCGGGTACGGATTCGTTGTTTTCTTTTTGCCAGTCTCCGGGTACTTGGATGGAGCCCCAATTTGGCGAGACGGGGGGGTTTTGGGGGTTGCCAACTGCGGGGACAAATTGCCAATTTCCGTTGAGATAGATTTGGGATCGTTTGTTGTCGATCGCCCCGACGGCCGCGGTGGTAAGATTGGGGAAGCCGATCGATATCGCTGAGCTGCTGGCGAAGTTGGGATTTTGCAGCGCATAACCGACAAATCCAAAGAGGGTGGCGGCTGCGAAAAATAATCCGATAATTTTGGCCAGCTTGTGATTCACTCGCTTATTGCTCCCAGAAATTAGATAATCTCATTTGTCCCTTGATCTATGATAGCAGTTGCTTCAGCAGCAATCCCGCAGCCAATCTGTCTCTGGGAAGATGGCAAAGAGCCGACAAATGTGGTTTTGTATAGAAAAAATAAATACTTAGTTTTAACTAAGTTTTAACTAAGTTGTTTCATCGACATCAGCAATAGTGCTATCGCGCCATCGCTACAGGTCAACCAAAATGAGTCGGTTTCAGGTCTTGCCCTTACCCATTAAATCTTACAGTATTGCTACATTTAGTGCCGGCACGGCTTTACTGCTGACAACTCTGTTACTTTTTTTATTCGAGGAAGTTCCTGCAATCTTACTTTTTGCCGCTGCGGTTATCGCTTGGTATGCTGGCTTAAAGTTCGCAGAACCAGAACTAGAAATTGAACGTAATATTATTTCCAAAGTAATTGACACGACGGCTTGCTTAATTGTAGTCCTAGACAACCAAGGACGGATTGTGCGCTTTAACCAAGCTTGCGAAAAAATTACAGGCTACTCGACAGCAGAAGTGCTCAATAAATGTGTTTGGGATGTGTTCTTAATCTCCGAAGAAGTAGAGCCAGTTAAAACTGTTTTTACCAAGCTCAATGTCGAAAACTTTAACAGCGAGTATCAAAATTATTGGCGCACTAAAAATGGGGACAAGCGCTTAATTTCTTGGTCGAATACTGTGACCATAGATGGCGATGGTTTGGTAGAATATGTGATAGGAACTGGTATTGATATTACCGATCGCAAAGAAGCAGAAATAGCCCTAGCATTATCCTACACTAACCTAGAAACTCGCGTCAAAGAACGCACAGCAGAACTGACAGTAGCTAAAGAAGCGCTGCAAGCTCAAGAAGAACGATTTCGCTGTTTAAGTTCCTGTTCGCCTGTCGGCATTTTTATGGCCGATTCCCAGGGGCGCTACACCTATGCAAACCCACGCTGTCAGGCTATTTGCGGCTTGAGTTTGACAGAACTTTTAGGAGACGGTTGGGAGAAGTGCATTCACCCGGAAGACAGCGATCGCGTATTGAGCCGATGGCTGGATTATACTCGGCAAGGTGGGGAATATGCGATCGAGTATCGCCTGCAAACACCAGAGGGGATTGTGCGCTGGATTAACGTTTGTTCCTCGCCGATGTTTTCCGACTCCGGCGAACTCATCGGATACGTGGGTACGGTGAGAGATGTCACGGAAAGACAACAAGCGCAAGCAGCTTTGGCAAATAGCGAACAGCAACTGAGAACACTGCTAGAAAATACGCCAGATATAATTATCCGCACGGACAAAGAGCTGCGTTATATTTATGTCAATCAAGCCGTTGAAAGAAGCCAAGGAAAACCAATTTCATTCTTCCTTGGTAAAACCAGTCAAGAAATAGGAATACCGCCGGAACAGTGCCAGATGTGGGATGAAACCCTGCACAAAGTGTTAGAAACAGGTAGAGAAGAAATTGTCGAGTTTCAGGCTTTCTCAATCAACGGCATCCGAAGTTATCAATCCCGCGTAGTTCCAGAATTTGACAAAAATGGCGTACCAGAATCAGCCTTAATTGTCGCCCGCGATATCACAGAAATAAAACTTGCAGAAACTCAAAGATTGCAGTTAACAATTGAGCAAACAGCAAGGGAAAAAGCGGAAATAGAACAGCAGCGCTCGGCATTTTTAGCAGAAGTCAGCAAAATGCTGGCTGATGCGTTTGACGGGGAAACGGTGCTGCAAAAGGTAGCCGAATTAGCAATAAATTCGATCGCGGATGGGTGCTGCATTCATTTGACCGAAACGGGGTCAAAAGTGCGTCTAGTCGCTGTGGCTCACGCAGAACCCTCCACAGTTGAGACTATTAATAACTTCAGCATCCGCAGTTCGATCGCCGAAAATGCTGTTAACGGCTATCCGCTGGTAATCCGCTGCGGCAAATCCGAACTAATTGCCGAAGTGGATGAGGAGATTTTAGCAGCAGGAGCCGAAAATGCAGCAGAATTGGAAATACTTCGATCGCTCAATATCGGATCTCACGCTTGCGTACCGCTGAGAGCTCGCGGGCGGGTAATGGGTTCCATCACTTGCTTTACCTCAAAGTTTGGCCGCCGCTACAATGCAGAAGACATGGCAATGCTAGAAGACCTAGCATACCGCGTGGCGATCGCCCTAGACAACGCCAGACTTTACGCAGAAGCGCAACAAGCACTATCTCAAACATCGCAATCCTTTGCCTTAATTGACGCGCTGTTAGAAGCATCTCCCCTAGCCATTTGCTTTCTGGATCGCGAAATGCGCTTCATCCGTATCAATAAAGTCTTAGCAGAACTCCACGGTTTGCCCGCCGAACAGCATATCGGCCAAGATTTCCGGCAATTGTTGCCAGAATCCGCCGCCAAATTTGCCCCGATTATTCAGCAAGTTTTAGACACCGGTCAGCCTGTTTTAAACATAGAATTTAGCGGCGAACCTGATGGAAAACCAGGATATTTCGGCTACTGGGTAGCCAACTACTACCCAGTGAAAAATGAAAGGGGAGAAATAATCGGAGTTGGCCTAATTATCACAGATATTACCGCAGCAAAACAAACAGAATTAGCTTTGCGGGAAAGCGAAATGCGCTTCCGCAGTGTGGTAGAATCTAACATGATAGGCATCGGTTTCTGGGATGGCAACGGGGAAGTTACTGACGCTAACGACGCCTTGCTGGAAATGATTGGATATACGAGGGAAGACTTAGTTTCGGGACAGATTCACTGGAGGGAACTCACGGCGCCGGAATATATAGAACTCGATCGCATCGCCCTCGCGCAAGTCGAAGCATCAGGAAGTTGCGCGCCTTTTGAAAAAGAATACATCCGCAAAGACGGCACGCGGTTCCCAGTTTTAGTCGGCGGCGGAAACTTCCAAGGATGCACAGACAAAGGAGCATTCTTCGTACTAGATATCACCGATCGCAAACAAGCCCAAAATCAACTTCGAGAAAACGAAATACGCATTCGCCGCCAACTAGCAGAACTCGACTTAGTTTACAAAACCACACCAGTCGGGCTGTGCTTTGTCGATACAAATTTGCGCTACATCCGCCTGAACGAATGCCTCGCTGCGATCAACGGGCGATCGATCCCAGAACACATCGGGCGCACCGTTAGAGAGGTAATTCCCGAAATGGCCGATATTGTAGAGCGAATTTACCGCCAAGTGCTGGCGACACAAACCCCCGTGCTCGACTTGGAAATTAAGGCAGAAACCAAGCAACAGCCGGGAGTTTTACGGGATTGGCAAATCAGCTTTTACCCAGTGAGCGATCAATCAGGAACACTCCTGGGAGTCAGCACCGTGATTGCCGAAATTACCGATCGCAACCAAGCAAAACGGGTAATGCAGCAAAGCGAAGCCATATTCCGGCGGCTGTTCGAGTCAAATATTTTCGGAGTTGCGATCGGCGATTTTAGCGGCCGCATCGCCTACGCCAACCAATCCCTGCTCAACATGGTCGGCTACACCCGCTCAGACTTGCTCTCCGGTAAAATGCGTTGGGACAGAATGACCCCCCCCGAATACCTGCATCTCGACGCCTTAGCGGCCGGGGAACTGCGGGTTCAGGGAGTCGCAACTCCTTTCAAGAAAGAGTACATCCGCAAAGATGGCAGTCGCGTGCCGATTCTGATGGGCGGAACCACTCTGTCCCCGGACGATCGCGAACCAGAGACGATCGTCACATTCTACATCGACTTGACCGAGATATCGCGGGTGGAAGCAGAACTCAAACACAATCAAGAACGGCTGCAAATCGCTCAGCAAGCAGGCAAAATCGGAACTTTTGAATTGAACATCCAAACCTGCGAGGTCGCCTGTACGCCGGAGTTAGAGGCTTTGTACGGGCTGCCTGTCGGCAGTTTAGACAGCTATCAAAGTTGGGCCCAAATGGTGCATCCAGACGATCGCACTGTTACCGAACAGCAGGTGCAAGCTGCGGGGGCTTCCGGGGAGGAATTAAACATAGAGTTCCGCATTTGCCGCCCGGACAAAAGCGTGGGCTGGATTGCTTGCAGGGCTAAGGTGTTTGAGGACGATCGGGGTTTGCCTTGGCGGATGATCGGGGTGAACGTCGATATCAGCGATCGCAAAGAAGCAGAAGCAGCGCGATCGCACATCCATCAAACTTTAGAAGCCTTGATTCAGGCTTGTCCCCTAGCAATTACCGTTTTGGACTGCGACGACGGCACTGTGAAAATGTGGAACCCAGCAGCCGAGAGGATTTTTGGCTGGAATGAATCAGAAGCGGTAGGTCAATTTGTGCCCTGCCTTCCCGCAGACAAGCGGGAAGAATTCACGGCTAATTTGAAAAAAATTCGCGCTGGAAAGGCGATCGCGGGCATGGAAACCCACCGCCAAAGGAAAGACGGCAGCTCGCTAGACATCAGTTTGTGGGCAACTCCAGTCCGCGACAGCAACGGCAATATCAACTGTATGTCAATCATCGCCGACATCAGCGATCGCAAGCAAGTCGAGGCCCAACGCGCTCAGTTGCTCGAGCGCGAACAAGCCGCGCGGGCGGAAGCAGAAGCTATCAGTCGCCGGAAAGACGAGTTTCTAGACTCTCTTTCCCACGAATTGCGAACGCCTTTAAATGTGATTCAGGGGTGGGCACAGATCCTGCGCGCCCACCCCAACAACCAAGATAAATTAGCTTCGGGTTTGGAAGCCATTGAGCGTCAGTCGAAGGTGCAGATCCAGCTAGTGGAAGATTTGCTCGATGTTTCCCGGATTATTCAAGGCAAACTGGTTCTGAAACCCGGCTGGTTCTACATGGTAAGGACGATCGAGGCGGCTCATAATTCAGTTCGTTTGGCAGCCGAGGCCAAGTCTGTCATCATTTCGTTAGAACTTGACCCCGCAGTCAGCTTGATGTGGGGCGACGCCCAGAGGTTGCAGCAGGTAGTGTGGAATTTGCTGACTAACGCCGTGAAGTTTACGCCTTCGGGGGGAACTGTGCAACTGCGCTTGTCTGCGGTGGCTGTTAGCGATTCCTCATCACCCAATTACGTGCAAATTACAGTCAGCGATACCGGAAAGGGCATTTCTGCTGAGTTTCTGCCCTACGTGTTCGATCGCTTCCGACAAGCAGACGCCTCGAAAACTAAGGCTGACAGCGGTTTAGGACTGGGATTGGCGATCGTCGAGCACTTGGTGCAACTCCACGGGGGTACTGTGACTGCGGAAAGTCCCGGTAAAGACCAGGGTGCGACATTTACGGTGACACTGCCACTCAAACAGCCTCGGAGTAAGAAGGGGCAGTTGAGAGGAGTCGCCACCGCATATTTTAGTCAGTGATATCGCTATGCTGGTTGAGGACGGCTACTCGCCGATCCGCACAGTGCGATCGTCCGCATCCGACAACATCAAGCGCTTGCCGGCCGTGGCGCTGACAGCTTATGCTAGCGAACAAGACCGCGATCGGGCGATCGCCGCTGGTTACAACTCACATCTTGCACCATTCTCGCTTAACAGGCTTTCTGGCCTGTTCCACAAGAAAATTCACTCTTTGTGGAACAGGCCAGAAAGCCTGTTCCTAGACAAGTAATTGAGAATGGTGCAAGATGTGAGTTACAACGAACACTTAACAAAGCCGATCGAACCCGCTCTCTTCGCCACCGTTTTAGCCAAGTTAACAAATTTGCATTAGGGCGATCGGGTGCGATGAACGCACAAATAAGGATCGCGAATTAAATAACTTACAATTTTAATTGTTATTGTGGGATGGGCGTCCCGCCCGTCCAAAAAGGACGG
>NZ_JAUBUC010000042.1:0-24558 GCF_036705285.1 Microcoleus sp. B4-C1
CGCCCGTCCAAAAAAGACGGGCGGGACGCCCATCCCACAATAACAATTAAAATTGTAAGTTATTTAATTCGCGATCCATAGTTAAGTTATCCCTTAGTCGATTTTAGATTTTAGATTTTAGATTTACTTCACAGATGAATCTGGGAGATTGAACCTTAATCTAAAATTTTGATCTCTCCACGACTGTTGTCTGAAAGCAAGTATCTTTGTTTGGATGAATCAGGATGCAGCATCCTGATTCATCCATTGAGAGAAAACTCTAGTTTGTCAGTAAAAACACGGGCTAATTATCAACAATTAACCGGACATCATATAAGTGATAGCCTGAGTAATTTCCGCCATCGGCGCACTGAAACTGTTCGCTAATTTTTTTTATGAGAAATATTGCTAATTTTGTCATAAAAGTTTATCAAAGGAGTCGGGTGCAGCCCTTTTCTGCTGTTGAAAGAGAGCGAGATATTCCCAATTTCGGCAGTTCTTTGATTGTGACTTAAGAACCGAGGGAAAATATTCAGCCATTTGGCTAATCATTTATTGGCTAATTGGCCCAATTACTAATTCCCTAGTTTGAGTATGCTAGAGTTAGTCAGGTTCAGATATATAGTGCCATCTGTTATCTAAGTATCATGCTCAAAATTTTGGTGATTGAAGACGACGAATTAATCCGGGAAACTCTTCTGCAACTCCTGGAATCTCACAGCTACCGGGTCATTGCGGCCGAGAACGGTCGAGTTGGAGTGCAGATGGCACTTTCGGAGATACCGGATTTAATTTTGTGCGATGTGCAGATGCCGGAACTCGACGGTTATGACGTGTTGCGGACTCTGCGGCAAAACTCGCTAGCTGCAACAATTCCATTTATTTTCCTCACGGCTCAAAGTGACAAAACCGATTTTCGTCGCGGGATGGAATTGGGAGCCGACGATTACCTGACAAAGCCGTTTACCAAGGCTGAATTGCTGGGGGCCATTGCTTCTCGCGTCTTGAAACGGCAAACTATTACTCAACCGCTGACAGTCGCGCTTCACCAAGCAGAAGCCAGACTCAAAGATTTAGTTAACGACTCCACCAAGGTTACGACTCTCTCTCCTGAAAAGTTTGCTCTCGAAGCTTTGCTGCGCCACGCTTTGGCACAAGGTGAGTTTCAGGTATATTATCAGCCGCAGGTGAATATTGCGACAGGCCAAGTTATCGGTGCCGAAGCTTTAGTGCGCTGGCAAAATCCCGATCGAGGTATAATTTCTCCCTGCGAATTTATTCCCTTAGCAGAAGAAACAGGTTTAATTATTCAGATTGGCGAGTGGGTACTGCTTTCAGCTTGCGCTCAAGCCGCTAGTTGGCTGGCGGCGGGGTTTTCGCCCTTTACAATATCAGTAAACTTGTCGGCCCGGCAGTTGTCCGACCCGGAACTCAAGGCGCGAATCGTCCAAATATTGGAAACTACAGGTTTAGAGCCTGCTAATTTAGAATTAGAAATGACCGAAAGCGCTTTGGTGGAAAATGCGACAGTAGCAGGCGCTACTTTAAACCAACTAAAAGCTCTAGGAATTCGGATTGCTATTGACGACTTCGGCACCGGTTACGCTACTTTAGGATATCTTAAGCAATTTGCTTTTGACAGTTTAAAGATCGATCGAATTTTCGTCCGTAATGCCAACGAAGATCCTCAAAATGCTGCTATTACTACAGCAGTAATTTTACTGGGTCACAGTTTGAATATGACCGTAATTGCTGAGGGAGTGGAAACAGAAGCAGAACTAGATTTTTTGAAACAACATCAGTGCGATATCATGCAGGGGTATCTGTTCAGTCGCCCCGAACCAGCAGCGATAATTGAAAGTATGTTGGTTGCCGCCCCGAGTTTGTTCGGGCCGCCCTCAGCAGCACCTGGTCGCGTTGTCCCTTTTGTACCTGTGTCCGAACCAGAAAAATCTAAAAACCTTTCAATGTCGCGTCTAGGGATAGTATAAGTGTCACTAAGATTTCTGTTTAATAGGGTAAAATTATTTCTTTTACCTTCTATTTTCTGCAGAAAAGTGGACGCTTCCTCATAAAAATTTGTAGCTTTTGATGATAGGCGAGTCAAAGAAGGAGATTGTTCCCCATATTGCTCTACTGCTTCCCCTTTTATGCGCTAGGCGCCCCTAATCGGACGATTTGAGAAAGTGTGGCGTGTTGAAATTGCGAGCCTTTATCAAGTTGCAGGAGGTAAACTCAATTAAGTTCCTACTTTGGGACTGGCAGTTTCAAAAACTGTCCAACTGGAATTGGTGCAAGCCTGTCATGGAAAGAATATTAGTGGTGGACGACGAAGCAGACTGTCAAACAGTCTTAGCAATGTACCTGGAAAGTCAAGGATATCGGGTGGAATGCGCTAATTCAGGGGTGGAGGCGCTCTCGATTTTTGAAAATGCCCCCCCAGATTTGGTAATTTCAGATGTCATGATGCCGGAAATGGACGGGTTTGAGTTTTGTCGCCGTTTGAGAACTACCCGTTTGGGACAATTAGTCCCCTTTATATTTTTGTCGGGTCAAGGCGAGTTGGAGTCAAAAGTTGAAGGTCATGCGATCGGCGGTGACGATTATCTGGTAAAACCTTTTCAGTCTGAAGAAATCTTAGCCAAGGTAAAAGCGCAGTTAGAGCGCTCTCACCGCATTCACGCCGAAATTGTCCGACTGCTGCAAACTTCTAGCGGTAGGGCGGTGGAACCACAATTTGTGGCAGTATTGCCACCACCTGCACCTTTGCCTTTAACACCAGCCGAAGAAAGAGTTTTTTGGGAGGTTATCCAGGGTTATACTAACAAACAAATTAGCGATCGGCTGTTTATTAGCCCCCGGACTGTGCAAGCTCATTTAGGCAGCATTTTCAGCAAATTACAGTTAGAAAATCGTGCTCAGCTTGTGAGATTTGCCCTAGAAAGAGGATACAAACCACCTCAAACTTAGCTCGGATATCAACCTAGGGTGCGCCAGCCAGGGGATTTTAGATTTTAGATTTTAGATTTTAGATTTACTCTACAGATTCATCTGGGAGCTAAAACTAGAGTCTAAAATTTTTCTTCCACATTCAAAACACAATAAGGATAATTAGTTATCACACAAACCCCTGGTCCCAAATTCGTACCCCGGAAGTTTGCCCGTTCCAAATCACCCTGCCGCACATTATTCGCCGCATCAATATTTGTCCCGGCCAACTGAGCCCCAGGAAGCCTAGTATTTGACAAAATAGCATTCTGCAAATTAGTATCGCGCACATCCGCGAAAGACATATCCGCCCCGCTTAAATTCGCACGATTCAAATTAACTCTAAACAGCAGCGAACGTCTCAAATCGGCATTAGACAAATTAGCTTGCAGCAGATAAGCTTCGCCCAGATTCGCATTAAAAAGTTTAGCACCGCGCAAATCCGCACTCGTCAGATTCGCTCGCCCCAAAAAAGCATTAGACAAATCCGCATTTCGCAGATTAGCACCATTCAATTCAGCCCCGTACATCTCCGCATTAACTAAGTTAGCATTTGCCAAATTAGCATCACTTAAATCCGCTTCCAGCAAATTAGCTTCATAGAGATTTGCTCCGCTTAAATCCGCTCCTCTTAAATTAGCTCTGTACAAGCTAGCCTTGAACAAATCAGCATTTCTCAAGTCACAGCCTTCGCACTGTTTAGTTTCCAGCAATTGCCTAACATGATCGGGATTTTGAGCTTGAACGGGAGCTGCCAGCCCAAACAAAGCTAAACTTGCCGTTACAGTTGCCAAGAGTTTAAGTTTCACAAACAAACCTCACTGCTACTTCAAACAAATTATACTAGCAAACTATAGACTTAAAACCGATATCCTTCTCTCTTTTCTCTTCCTCTGCGTTCTCTGCGCCCTCTGCGGTAAATATTCAAAAAAATGATTCGCAGCCAAAGATATAGACCTGCTTCCAGCAAGGCGGGCAAAGCCCGCCCTACTTAACTTAATTAAGCTTCATCTAAAGCAGCAACACCCGGCAATTCCTTACCTTCGAGCAGCTCCAAACTAGCACCGCCACCAGTAGAAATGTGGCTCATTTGTTCGCCTAAATTCAACTGTTCCACAGCCGCCACCGAGTCACCACCACCGATAATTGTGGTAGTACCAGTTTTAGTAAGTCCAGCCAAAGAATGAGCAATACCTTCAGTTCCCACAGCAAACTTCTCCATCTCAAACACGCCCATCGGCCCGTTCCAGATGACAGTTTTGCAATCGGCCAAAGCATCTTGGAAAGTTTTTACTGAATCCGGGCCGATATCCAAACCCATCCAACCGTCAGGGATGCTTTCAACAGGGACAGTTTGAGTGTTAGCATCAGCAGCAAACTTGTCAGCAACTACCACATCAGTAGGTAACAGAAAAGCAACTCCCCGTTCCTTCGCCTTAGCTTCCAAAGACTTAGCCAGTTCAAGCTTGTCATCTTCCACCAAAGACTTGCCCACGTTCAAGCCGCGAGCTTTGTAGAAGGTGAAAACCATGCCACCGCCCAACAGCAGTTTGTCGCACTTTTCGAGCAGTTTTTCAATGACTCCAATCTTGCTGGAAACCTTAGAACCGCCGATTATAGCAGCTAAAGGACGTTGCGGATTGTCGATCGCACTGCCGAGATATTGCAGTTCCTTCTCCATCAAAAACCCAGCCACAGAAGGACTCAGATACTTAGTAACGCCCTCAGTAGAAGCGTGAGCCCGGTGAGCAGTACCAAAAGCATCATTGACATACAAATCGGCCACAGAAGCTAACTTCTTAGCAAATTCTGGGTCGTTTGCCTCCTCCTCTGGGTAGAAGCGGACATTTTCCAGCAACAGCACATCGCCATCTTGCATCGCGGCGACTGTAGCAGCGACTTCATCACCGATGCAGTCGTCAGTCTTTTTGACCTCTTTGCCCAACAATTCCGACAGGCGCACAGCAACCGGCGTCAAGCGCAACTTCTCCGTCACACCCTTGGGACGGCCGAAGTGGCTGCACAAAATCACCTTAGCGCCCTTGGACGCTAAATCTTGAATTGTCGGCAGAGCCGCCCGGATGCGAGTATCATCGGTGATATTGCCGTTGTCGAGCGGCACGTTAAAGTCCGCCCGCACCAATACCCGTTTGCCCGATAAGTCCGATGCCGATAAATTTGCTACAGTTTTTTTTGTCACAGGATTAACCTCCTAATATGTGTGTTTTTGTCGAATTCCGTTGAAATGGCGGCACTGGTAACTTGCACCCCGGCCTCGGACGCATTCAACCGCGCCCGTACAAAAAACGGAAGATGGAACAAACGGCACTGATTGGCTTAACCTAAACATTTTATCGGAGTCCGTGTCCCGGAGATGTGCAGTATGTTCAAGACAGTCTTATTTCCTGTAGATCAAAGCCGAGAAGCCCGCGAAGCTGCCGAAAAGGTTGTCAATATTGTGAAAACCTACGGTGCTCGTTTAGTTATTCTGTCGGTAGTCGAACCCCCCGCCGAGGAGGGCGACGCCCCACCGTCAGAGGTGATGACTTCCCCCGAAGCAGTCGCCAAACTTCTTTCTGAGGCCCAATCGATGTTTTCCCAGCAGGGAATTGAAGCTGAAATCATCGAACGGGAAGGCAAACCTGCTTTCACGATTTGCGATGTGGCTGACGAAATTGGGGCCGATTTGATTGTGATGGGCTGTCGGGGGATGGGTTTAACCGATGATGGGGCGTCTGACAGCGTTACCAATCGGGTGATCAATCTGTCTCCTTGTGCAGTTTTGATTGTGCCTTAGTTATTAGTCATTAGTTATTAGTCATTAGTTATTAGTCATTAGTCACGTGTTATATCGTGTCCGACTAAATAAACCTAGATTCTGTAGGGGCGGGTTCACCCGTATCTATTATGTAAATCCAGGGTATGCGTAAACCCGCCCTGACACAGCGACTAATGGCTAATGACTGGTGGCTAATGGCTGCTGACTAATGACTGGTGGCTAATGACTGGTGGCTAATGGCTGCTGACTAATGACTGCTGACTAATGACTAATAACTAATAACTAATGAAAATTCACTGGTATCCCGGTCACATTGCGAAAGCTGAACGGGCATTAAAAGAACAGCTAAAGCGGGTAGATGTGGTACTCGAAGTCCGAGATGCCCGCATTCCCTTGGCTACTTATCACCCCCAAATGCCGAGTTGGGTGGGCGGCAAGCCGCGAGTATTGGTCGTCAACCGCATGGATATGATTACGCCTCGATCGCGCGAGGCGTGGGAAACATGGTTTGAGTCCCAGGGGGAAACTGCATATTTTACTAATGCCGAGCACGGTCACGGAGTACATGATGTGGCGGATGCGGTGCAGAATGCTGGGGTGCAGCTAAATCAAAGAAGGTTCGATCGAGGTATGCTGCCCCGTCCAGTCCGTGCAGTGGTGATGGGATTTCCCAATGTCGGAAAATCTGCTTTAATTAATCGGCTGTTAGGGCGGAGAGTGGTAGACAGTGCCCGCAGAGCTGGAGTAACTAAATCGCTGCGATGGATTCGCATTTCTGACGAAATTGAATTATTAGACGCCCCCGGAGTGATCCCAACCCGAATTAACAATCAAGAAAATGCCATAAAATTAGCTATTTGCGAAGATATTGGCGAAGCAGCTTACGACAATCAGGTAGTAGCAGCAGCGATGGTAGATTTGCTCCAAGGGCTGGAGGCGACTGATGACACGTTGATATCACTATCTGGTTTCAAATCCAGGTATAAATTAGATGCAGCCTCTAGTAATGGTGAAGATTATCTGCACGAGGTAGCAAAAGACAGGTATAAAGGAGATGTCGAACGAACGGCGCGGCAGATGTTAAACGATTTTAGAACTGGTGTTTTAGGTCAACTTACTTTGGAGTTGCCGCCTGCTCGATCGGACTCATAACCTACAACTAATCAGAAATGGTATTAAATAGGGATTTGCTGACGGTGATAATTTGAACTTCGTCTCCTATATGTAATATTTTTTCTGCTGGTTGAGGTGCGAGCCGCGTGTTAACTATCAGCCGACTAAAGTGATTTAAATGCCCTTTTTTTACCAAGTCAGGCATAATTTCCTTCTGCTTGGCTGTTAGTATATTTTTAAAATTTAGATCGCTTGCTTGCGCCGCATAATTTTGCGTAGATAGGATACAGGGATGACCGGGATTAATAGCTTCAAATATTACAGTCCCTATTTTAAACCTCACAATTTCATCGGCTTGTGGTAAAAGTTGGTCTTCCCAAAAAGCCGGGACATCTCCTATTTCAATATTAGCTCGCAAGCGATGGCGCATCTCGTTAACGCAAACTCTCGGAAACCAAGATGCAACTTCGGCAATTGTTTCGGTACTGATAATGCTTGGCCCTGGTGCAGCGGTATTGTCGGGAAAACCTGTCAGCAAGTTTTCAATTAATTTGACAGGGAAACCGAAGTAGTTGCTCAACCAACATTCTATTGCCAAGCGTTCTCTATCTACATGAAAAAATATTTCTTGTTCGGTGCCTTGAATTTTCAGACCGGCAATTCTTTTTTTGAGGTCAAAAGATAAGCGTAGAAAACGGACTCCGCTGTTGTGCTTAGTGTTAACCAATTCTCCTGCTGCATCGCAGATTGCAAAAGAGCGATCGCCTTCTAGAGCTCCGCTGGCTAGAATAGTTGCTTGACTGACTGCTATGCCGTCAAGGGACTTTACCGGATAGATATGAATGCTGGCGACGTAGGACATTTCGATCCATTGATAAATAATTGTCGTTTTAGATACATTCTAGCATCCCTGTCCGCAGAAGGATGACTGCCGTTGACTTTACTAAATAAAATAGGAATGAAATAAAAATGGGCTACTTTTTTGAAGTTTATATTGTGCCGGAGCAGCTTGTAAAGAAAAATCAAAGAAGTCTGACTCAGCTTGTGGTATATATTATGCTAACAAATACAAACAATTGAACCGAGTTGCAAGCAATGACTAAAAGCGAAAGAACAGGTATGATTTCGCGACGGAATTTAATGCTGAGGGCTGGTGCAGGGATGCTGGCGGCCAGCTTGGCACCTGCGTTTTTACAAGCAGAAGCAGCAAAGGCAGAGGCAATCTCTGACCTTACTCCTACTGACATTACTCCTAACAGTGCTCTTAAGAAATTGATGGAGGGGAATCAACGCTACATTGAGCAAAAACGGACATTTCCCGACCAAGCTCGATCGCGAGTTGTAGAAGTAGCACAGGGTCAACATCCGTTTGCAACCATCCTGGCTTGTTCTGATTCGCGCGTTGCTCCCGAAATTATTTTCGACCAAGGATTAGGCGACTTATTTGATATTCGAGTAGCTGGCAATTTTCTCGACGATGTGGTTCTCGGGAATATAGAATATGCCACCTTAGAATTAGGAGTGCCACTATTAGTAATTCTGGGTCACGAACGCTGCGGTGCTGTCAAAGCAGCTTTAGATGGTAAAGCTGTGCCGGGTCACATTAGCACTTTGGTGGCGGCGATTAAACCGGCAGTTGATTCGACTAAAGGTCAAACAGGCGATGCGTGGGATAACGCAGTCAGAGCTAATGTGAAAATGAATGTAAATAAGTTACAATCCTCGTCGCCTATTTTAGCGGAAGCAGTCAAAGCGGGCAAGCTTAAAGTTGTTGGGGGCCGCTACGATTTGGATAGCGGCAAAGTAGAGATAATTGCTTGATTTTATTTCTTACATCTTATATCTTGCACAACTGTCAATAAAAAACTTGAGCGCGGGGTGTGGGCGGGTTTTTGAGTCTTTGGGTATCCTTTAAAGCTATTGGTGAACCCGCCCCTACAGGTTTTTGACGGAGGGTGCAAGATGTCAGTTACATTAAACCCATTTCTTGTAGTCCCCGGCGCAGGCGTTCTGCTTCAAAGGGGCGGCGCTGTTCGTGAAGGGCGATCGCTCTTTTGAATTCTGCTAAACTTTCTGGCATTTTGCCAATTTTGAGCAAGGCTACTGCCAAGTTTTGATGAGCTTCGGCGTGTTCGGGATCGATTTTTATCGCTTGTCGGTAATAGGCGATCGCATCTGCTAAATTTCCGGCTGCCTTCAGCGTCAATCCTAAATTGTAGTGACCTACTCCAAAATTAGGGTCAATTTTTAAAGCTGCTTTGTAAGCTTTTTCAGCAGATTTCAAATCTCCTTCATCTTTGAGCAAATTGCCCAAATTATTGTAAGCACCCAACTTGAGCGCGGGGAACACATCTGTATTAATTGCCGCTTGATAGTGTTCTTTTGCTTTAACAAATTGCTGCTGCTGGCGATATGCAATTCCCAAATGATAGTTGAGTTCGTAAAGAATAGAATCATTAATTGCCGCAGCAGTCAAGCCTTTGGTTAATAAATTAATTCCCCGCCCGATTTGCCCGCTTTCTACATACAGCGCACCTAATTTGCTACAAGCATAAGCATCGTTTGGATAATAAGCGATATACCGTTCCATGGCTGCTTGAGCTTTTTGGAATTTACTTTTTGCGGCGATCGCATCTTTTTGATAACCAGAGTGCCAAATCGCCACATCAGGGAGAGAAGCTATTTTCCAATTTGGTTCCCTGTGCAAAATCTCAGCCACGCTGTCGTCTACCATGGCGTGGTAAGGGCGAGAAAAGCGGATATCGAGGCGATTACGGAACAAGCGCGACACTAGGGAATAGGGAGATTGAGAGGCACCGATTTCTTGGCGGATGAGATTGATTAGCAGCAGCCGATCGCTCGCAATTGCCGGCTTTATTTGAGGTAGAATCTCCGGTACCAAAACCTCATCGGCATCTAATACCAAAATCCAGTCGCCCTGGGCGTGCTTGAGACACTCATTGCGCGCCGCTGCGAAGTCGTCGCACCATTCAAAGTCATAAACCCTCGCCCCAAATTCTCTGGCAATTTCACGGGTGCGATCGCCCGATCCCGTATCCACCACCACCATTTCGTCAACAACACCCTTAACGCTGTCCAAAGTCCGCGACAGTGTTGCCTCTTCATTCTTCACAATCATGCACAGAGTCAGATCCATCGGGCGCAAACTTTCCTCATTTCACAGAAATATTGTAATTTTTTTAACCACCAAAACACAAAAAGTCCCAGAAAAGATTCTCCTATTTCCCTTTTGCTTTGAGCATAAGTACCTTTCTTCCCTCGAAAAAGTGGGTTAAGTCTTTTGAGATATTAAACAGCCTCAAACTCCGACGATTCATGAGAAATCCTACCACTTTCGGTTCATCCCTGCGGTAGAGGTAAGGGCGGGATAGGGGTTGTTATTCTTAGAACATAAGACAAGGCACAAGAAAAGTTTAAGTATTCAGGAGAAAGAGAAATGGGAATTATTGCTTGGATCGTTTTAGGATTGATTGCCGGTGCGCTAGCCAAAGCCATTTATCCGGGAACTCAAGGCGGTGGCTTTCTGGCAACAACAGGTTTAGGAATTTTGGGCGCCCTAGTGGGAGGTTATCTAGGTCAAGTCTTACTGGGGACGAGCGGGGGAGCATCCTTCGGAGCATTGACTCTACCCAGCATAGCTTTTGCAGTCGTAGGTGCGCTAGTTCTACTTTTCATCTGGGGATTGTTAACTCAGCGTGCTGCATAACAAATATTGCCAATTCCCAGTCAATCGACTTTTAGGGTATTCATAAACCCGGTTTCTTCAAGAAACCGGGTTTTTCAGTTGTTTGTAGGTGCGTCAATCGATTTTAGATTTTAGATTTTAGATTTTAGAGGCGACCCCACGGATAAATGCGGGGGCTCTTCTGATTTTCGATTTTCGATTTTGGGTTGATTCCACGGATAAATCCGGGGGCTGTACCATCAAGAAATTCGCTTGTCAGCCTACTTTTACCAAGCCCGGGTTAAAAACCCCTATCAGACTCAGCGCTTGCAACGGTTCAAGAGCAAAACTTTCGTCTCAACAGAGGGGGACTAAGAATAAAGGGGTAAAAATCCCGGATTTGGTATTAATTAATCAATCCGCAAATTGAAAGGCAAGCGAACGTAAATCCCCTGCGGGTCGTTCATCGACTTGATCGCAGCCAATTCCTCTTGCATTTTCTTAAATTCGGCCGTTAGCGGGTCGAGTTTGGCGGCTGGTTTCAAAACGTGAACGCCTGAAAGTCTTTCCAAAATTCGCTCCTCCAAAGTGCGGCGTTTTGGATATTCTTCCACCTTCCAATCGTCGCCTAGTTTAGCTTGCTTAGCAGCCTCTCTGACAGCATCTTCAAGACCGCCAATTTCATCCACTAAACCCAACTGTTTCGCGGCCGTACCAGACCACACCCTGCCTTGAGCAATTTCTTGTACCTGGTTTTTCGGCAGTTTGCGGGCGGTGGCGACTTTACTAATAAATCGATCGTAAATGCTATCGACTCTCCTCTGAATATTCGCCAATTCTTGAGGATTTTTCGGGCGGGAAACCGTGTTAATATCTGCAAAGCGGGCGGTTTTCACCACGTCCCAAGTCAGGCCGTTGTTAGCAGCCAACTTTTCGGCGTTGAACCGCATTCCAAAAACGCCTATCGAACCGGTAATCGTATTCGGTTCGGCAAAAATGCGGTTGGAACCCATCGAAATCCAATAGCCGCCGGATGCTGCTAAATTGCCCATTGAAACAATAACTGGTTTCTTTTTCCCCGTCAGCATTACTTCGCGTGCAATTACTTCGGCCCCCGTCGCGCTGCCTCCGGGACTGTTGACGCGCAAAACTACGGCTTTTACTTCCTCATCTTCTCGGATTTTCCGCATTGCTTGAGCGATGCGATCGCCTCCTACTTGAGTCGGGCCCCCTTCCCCGTCTACAATCTCTCCTTCAGCGTAAAGTATAGCAATTTGGTTTTTCTTGTCAGCGCGAGTTGATTTTTTATTTTCAGCAATTCTCGCGTAATTTTTCAAACTAATTTGCTTGAAAGATTTGTTTTCGCTATCGGTTCCTGTGAGTTTTTTGAGTTCTGTCGATACTTCGTCAAAGTATACAACTTTATCAACTAACTTGTTTTTGAGAGCTTCGTCAGCCATCAAAATTCCGCCCTTATCTGCAAGCGCTTGCAGTTGCCCAACAGTCACTTTGCGACTCGGGGCGACAGTTTTCAGGTATTCTCCCCACATATCTCCGAGCAACTTTTGAGTTTGCTGGCGATTTTCGGGACTCATTTTTGTGAGCAAAAACGGCTCAACGGCTGACTTGTATTTGCCGACGCGAGTCACTTGCACTCCCACGCCGTATTTTTCCAAAGCACCAGTGAGAAACATTGCCTGACTGCTAAAACCGTTGATTTCCAAAGCGCCGTAAGGATTTACGGCAATTGTATTAGCAACGGAACCGAGGTAATAATCTCGCTCATTCCAGTCCATCTGGTAAGCAAAAATGGGTTTTTTGGCATCTCGGAAACGCTGCAAGGCCGATCGAACTTCTTTGAGATTGGCAAACCCGCTGCTGCTCGAATTTGAGCTGCCTTCAAGATAAAGGCCAACGATTTTCGGGTCTTTTTTCGCATATTCGATCGTGTCTAAAACAGTCCGCAGCGTCACTGTATCGCCGGAATCTTCCGAAAGCACTTCTTCAATCGCCGCGCTAGTGCTGCGGCTCGGTTTGCTGTCGGTAATATTTAAAGAAAGGTCTAATACCAATACAGACTTATCTTTAACTTGCGGGCCTGAATCTTTAGACGACGATGCCGCCAGAGCAATTAGTAGTACCAGTCCCCCCAATCCGATGCTGCCCAGCAGCAACAATCCTAGGAAGGTTCCCAGTAAACTTGCACAGGTATATTTTAGGAAATCTTTCATTAGATAATTGGTTATTGGTAATTAGTCATTAGTCATTAGTCATTAGTTATTAGTTATTAGTTATATCGAATCCGGTTAGAACGGAATGATACCGAGTGTGCAAGTGTCCCGCTCGCACTGCACTCGGAAAAATATTATTCCGATGTCGGCGGAAACGATATTATTGGTCATTCCTGCAAGTAGGATTTAGCACTTCTCTGGTGTCGTTAGTTATTAGCTAATGACTAATGACTGTTGACTAATGACTGCTGACTAATGACTTTTGACTGCTGACTCACTTTTATCTTAACCTTTCCAAAACCCCAGAATGTTTTAGCTCATCCAAATTACCGCAGCCCGTACAGAACATCACGGTGGCGATTTCTGCAATTAAAGCCTCAGCTAGAAGGGCTGCGGCGGATTCCGATTCCGCTGCTGCTTGTAGAAACGGCCGCGCCAGTCCCGCAATATCCGCGCCAAGGGCGATCGACTTCGCTGCATCCAGCCCGTTTTGCAAGCCTCCAGAGGCAATCAGAGGAACATCCGGCGCTACGGCGCGGGTGCTGACAATGCACTCGGCTGTTGGTATTCCCCAGTCGGCAAAGGTTGCGCCTAACCTGCGCTGCTTGCCATCTTTAGCTCGCTCTCCTTCTATTTTCGCCCAAGAAGTGCCTCCGGCCCCGGCAATGTCGATCGCACCTACCCCGGCAGCGAGCAATTTCTTTGCCATCTTTCCTGAAATACCGTTGCCGACTTCTTTAGCAATAACTGGTACTGGTAATTTATCGCACAATTTGGCAATTTTATCTAGCAGTCCTTTAAAGTTAGTATCGCCTTCGGTTTGGACGCACTCTTGCAGCGGATTGAGGTGCAAAATTAGGGCATCTGCTTCGAGAATATCAATGATTTTTTGGCACTGTTCCAAACCGTAATTGTAGTTTAATTGAACGGCTCCGATATTTGCAAATAACACAATATCTGGAGCGCGGCGACGGACGGCAAATGTAGGAGCGAGTTGAGGATTTTCTACAACAATTCGCTGGGAACCGACTCCCATTGCTAGTTTGTATTCTTGCGCGACATCGGCGAGGCGATAATTGATTGTCTGGGCTAATTCTGTGCCGCCGGTCATTGAGGAAATTAGCAGGGGAACGGCTAGTTTTTTGCCGAAAAATGTGGAGGTTAAATCGATTTCGGTGCGATCGAGTTCTGGCAAACAGCAGTGTTCAAAACGGTAGCGTTCGAGGCCGCTGGTTGTTTCGCGAAATTGTACGTCTTCTTCGAGGCAAATCCGCAGGTGGTCTGCTTTGCGGGTTTCGGTTTGCGAGGGGGAGGTTAGCGGCAAGTTCACAGTGGCTATTTGGGGAAAGAGTTGTGATTTGGGAATATAGCAATTTTATTTCATTTTTGAGATTTTTTTATGAACCGCAGAGAGCGCAGAGGGCGCAGACGAGAAGAAAAGAGAGATGTTCGCAAATCCTCCCAGGGTTGTTGTATTATCCAGGAACTGTCAGCGGCATTCCGTTATCGGAAGCTTTTAATTTTAGTAAGAAAGGAACTGCTTTTTGCACCCATGCTTTGACTGACGGGTAATTTGCCGCATCTTCTCCGAAACAAATGTCTAGCATATCGGTGTGAATTATCCCCGGATTCAAAGGAAATGCTGCCATACCTGCGGGCAATTCTTGAGCGAGCGATCGCGTAAGTCCTTCTATTGCCCACTTGGAAGCGCAATAGGGCGCGACTTCCGGCGAAGTTGACCTTCCCCAACCAGAACTAAAGTTGACAATTATGCCACTTTTTTGAGCAATCATTGCCGGGACAAAGTGACGAATTACATTAGCTGTACCTTTAATATTAACATCAATTACCTGAGAAAATTCTTCGTTGCTGATATTCCAAAGGGGCGCGAGATGATTAGCTACGCCTGCATTATTAATTAACAAATCTGGGGGAGCATTTTTTGCCAGCATTTCTGTGGCCCAAGCTTTTACTCGATCGTCCTTGGTGACATCCAAACAAGTAAAATGGTGGGGCGCACTATATTTTTGTTGGAGTTTTTTCACCGCTTCGGAAGAACGGGCGCATCCCACAACTGTATGTCCCAATTCAATAAACTTTTCGGTCATGGCAAGACCGAGACCGCGACTGACTCCGGTAATTACAATTAATTTTGTCATAGATTTGCTGAATTTTGACATTAAGTAATACAATACATATTGACTGGCTAATTGACAAATCGATCGCAGGAGAAAGCATGAAAGTAAAAGCAGCAGTTGCTCGCAGTGCCGGCAAACCTTTGAGCATTGAAACGGTTGATCTAGATGGGCCGAGGGCTGGAGAGGTGCTGGTGGAAATTAAAGCCACGGGTGTTTGTCACACTGACGCTTACACTCTTTCCGGTGCCGATCCAGAAGGCTTGTTTCCGGCTATTTTAGGCCACGAGGGAGCCGGGATTGTCGCAGAAGTTGGGCCGGGAGTCACGAGTGTCAAAGTGGGCGATCGGGTAATTCCTCTCTACATTCCCGAATGCCGCAACTGCGAATATTGTTTGAGCCGCAAAACTAATCTCTGTCAAGCAATTCGCCTGACTCAAGGCCAGGGAGTGATGCCCGACGGCACGAGCCGATTTTCCATAGATGGGCAGAAACTATACCATTACATGGGAACTTCTACCTTTGCTAATTATACAGTATTGCCAGAAATTGCGGTAGCCAAAATTCGCGAAGATGCTCCTTTTGATAAAGTTTGTTTAATCGGCTGCGGCGTAACAACTGGCATCGGCGCTGTCATTAATACTGCGAAAGTAGAGCCTGGTTCTAATGTGGTAGTTTTCGGTTTGGGCGGCGTGGGTTTGAATGTAATTCAAGCAGCTCGCATGGTGGGAGCTAACATGATTGTCGGCGTAGACTTGAACCCCGACAAGCGAGAGATGGCGGAAAAATTCGGCATGACTCACTTTGTCAATCCCCGCGAAGTCGAAGGCGATTTAGTGCCTTATTTAGTAGATTTAACCAAAGGCGGAGCAGATTACAGTTTTGAATGTATCGGCAACATTAATGTGATGCGCCAAGCTTTAGAATGCTGCCACAAAGGTTGGGGCGTGAGCGTAATTGTCGGGGTAGCGGGAGCTGGTCAAGAAATTAGTACCCGCCCGTTTCAGCTAGTAACTGGTAGGGTTTGGAAAGGCACGGCTTTTGGTGGCGCAAAAGGCAGAACTGATGTGCCTAAGATTGTGGATTGGTACATGGACGGTAAAATTGATATTGACAGTCTGGTAACTCAGGTAATGCCGATCGACAAAATCAATGAAGCCTTTGAATTAATGCACAAAGGCCAATCAATTCGCACAGTTTTGACATTTTGAACAAAAATCTTTCTCTCTTCCCTCTTCCTCTGCGCCCTCTGCGCCCTCTGCGGTTAAAAAAAATCTAATTCAAAAATGAAATAGAATTAACATGATATCAGACTCCCTAAAACTGCACAAAGAACAGAAAACTTTCGGTGGCAAACTCGGCTTTTACAGCCATCAATCCTCAACCTGCAACAGCGAGATGAAATTCGCAGTTTATCAGCCCCCGCAAGCTTTATCTCAACCCGTACCAGTTTTGTATTTTCTATCTGGTTTAACCTGCACAGAAGAGAACTTTATGGCAAAAGCGGGGGCGCAACAATTTGCGGCAAAATATGGGTTAATGCTGGTTGCGCCCGACACTAGCCCGCGCAATACTGGCATCCCTGGGGAAGATGACGATTGGGATTTAGGAAGTGGTGCAGGTTTTTATGTTGATGCGACAGCCGCACCTTGGAATGCTCACTATCGAATGTACAGTTATGTGGTTGATGAATTGCCAAATTTAATCGCCGAAAATTTTCCAGCGATACCGGAAAAACAAGGAATTTTCGGTCATTCGATGGGCGGACACGGGGCTTTAATTTGCGCGTTGAAAAATGGATCTCGCTATCTTTCAGTTTCCGCTTTTGCGCCTATTTCCGCGCCAATGAGCTGCCCTTGGGGACAAAAAGCTTTTGGACACTACCTCGGCAGCGACAGAGATATCTGGAGGGCTTGGGATGCTAGCGAATTGGTGCTTGCAGCGCAATACAACCGTCCGATTATGATTGACTGCGGCACGGCTGATTCGTTTCTTGCTGACGGGCAGTTGTTGCCGGAAGTGTTCGCGGAAGCTTGTGCAAAAGCGGGACAGCCGCTGAATTTAAGGATGCAGGAAGGTTACGATCACAGCTATTATTTTGTGGCGACTTTTATCGAGGATCATATTCAATTTCACGCGGCTGCTTTGTGTGAGTGAACTTTAGTTTGTAGTAAGGACTTTAGTCCTTAAACCTAATTTCATTGTGCAGCGCACTCCAGGGGACTAAAAGCATATCAGCTATTTGCGATTGTCCTCTAGCCCTGTAGATATCCATAGCTTTCTCAAAATCTTCAATTCCCCCCTGTAAATCTCCTGTTCCACTTCGAGCAGTAGCACGAATCATGTAAGCTTCTACAAAGTCAGGATTGAGATTTATTGCTTGAGTAAAAGCTGCAACTGCTTCCTCGTACAGCCCCCTGCGACCGAGGTCGAATCCTTGTTCGTAAAATTCTCGAGCTTCCATAGCATTTCTTAATTATCGATGTAGTTAATTCTGGAGCGTCGATATAGAAGTTTTTAAGCCGATGAAATAGAGCAGACGGGTGTAAGGACACGGCAGTCCAGTTGATGGTTTGTAGTGAGGAATTTAGTTCTTAAAAGAAGGACTGAACTCCTCACTACAAACGGTTAATTAAGATCAATCGGAAATACCCAGTCTTGATACTTGCTGTCGCGATTTTCTATAATCCCGGTTAGTTTGTCCAAAATCTTTTCGGTGATGGGTCGGTTTGTGGGCAAGTGATAGTTTTCTACTCGCTTAATTGGCGTAATTTTGGCTGCGGTTCCGCAGAGGAAAATTTCGTCTGCAATCAACAGTTCTGATCTATCAACGGGTCTTTCTATGACTTCAATTCCTAAGTCTCTGGCGATTGTGATTACGCTGTCTCTGGTAATTCCTTCGAGAATATCTTGCTCGAAACCGGGAGTAACTAATTTACCGTTTCTGGCGACAAATATGTTCATCCCTGAAGCTTCGCTGACTTTTCCCTGAGTGTTCATCATAATTGCTTCGTCGAAGCCGGATTCTACTGCTTCGGTTTTGGCTAAAGCTGAGGTGATGTAGGCGCCGCTAATTTTACCTCTTAAGGGCAAACTGCGGTCTTCTTGGCGGTACCAAGAGCTAATTCTACAGTTGACTCCTTCTTTGGGCAAATAGTCGGAAAGTTCTAATCCGTAGACAAAAAAGTCTGTTTCTACGTTGTGCAGTCGGGGGGCAATTCCTAAACTGGATGTGTAGATAAAAGGGCGGATATAAAATGATTTTGTTGGTTTGTTTTTCTGGACAAAATCAATAATTATTTGTTGGATTTTGCTGGCTGGTAAATCGCAGTTGAGGAAGCGGGCACTTTGACTTAATCTTTGACAGTGGCGGTCTAATCTAAATAGCAATATTCGATCGGCATTTTGGGGGTCTGGAATTCCCCGCAACCCGCCTAAAACTCCGGTTCCGTAGTGCAGTGCGTGGGTGGCTATGGAAATTTTGGCGTCGGTAAATGGGAGAAATTGGTTTTGAAAGTAGGCAATTGGTAGAAAACTATCCATGATTCAAGCTGGCGATGAGTTTTGCAGTCCGCTAGGAAAGCTGAATTTGGTTATATTACCATAAGTTATACCATTTTAGATTTTAGATTTTAGATTTTAGATTTACAAGGACTGATTTGATATCAGTTTGGCTCTGGTCAAAAGTTACCTTTTTTTGATTAAATGAGATGATTATTGTGTTATTCGAGGAATCGATAAAATAATATAAACTGCGGTCATTTTGGTTGATAATTGTTTGGGGAAAAACTGCGATCAACTAAAAATAAAAATCAACCAAGGGGCAACTATGGCACGTAAATGTTTCATTATTGAAATGGGGATGGGTATAGACCAGCACGGGCAGGAACCGACTGTAGCCTGTGCAAGGGCTGTACGAAATGCGATCGCCCACAATGCTCTCTTAGGCGTCTGGGAAGTGGCTGGTTTGAGCGACCCGAATCAGATGATTGTTGAGGTAAAGGTGGCTGTTCCTTACCCGGAACAAGTGCGGGAACAGGAGGTGTTGGCGGTGCTGCCTTTTGGCAGCAAAACTCTGATTGTGGAGCAAGGAGGCATGATTGTGCCAGGAAGGGCGATCGCCTCTCTGAATGATAAAAATGATGAAATGCTAATCGCTGTGGCGGCTGTGACTGTTTTTGTCGAAACTGAGGACTAATTAATTTGGTGTTCTTTGAATAAATCGCCCGATCGCACTTGCTTGTTTCTGCGATCGGGCGATCGAACGCCTGTCTGTTAAAAAATGATTAATTTAGGCTAAGTCTCGAATTAGGAAAAGTAGAGTGCGATCGGCTTTTAGGCGATCGCACTCTACCTCCTCTACCTGATATTACGGCTGACTGGTATCTGCCAACATTTGGTTAACCATTTGCAAGTGCGCCTGAAGGTTCGGCAACTTTTGGGTGGCCCAAGCCTTCAATTCGGGATCTTGTCCCTGTTGAGATTGAGCTTGAAACAAAGCAATAGCCTGATTGTGGCTGTCGATCATAGCCTGCTTATAAGCCCTGTCAAAACTTGTACCAGAGAGTCCCGAAAGTCGCTCCATCAAAGCTTTGTTCTGGGTACTCATTTCGGTTGGCAGTTTTACCTCTTTTTGCATTGCTAACTGCATCAATTCTTCATTAGCCTGGGTGTGTTCCTCAACCATTTCTTGCCCGTATTGTTTCACACTAGCACTAGAACCGCGCTGCACTGCCAATCTGCCGAGCTGCACTTCCATCATACCAATTTGACCTGCTTGCATGGCAAAGTTTCTGTCTTGGCTGCTGAGAGAATTAGGCGAAGTTTCGCCACCTGTTGGAGTGTTGGGAGAACGGCTGGGAGTGTTGTTGATGGGGCTATTTGGAGAACGGCCGGGAGTGTTGTTGGTGGGGGTATTTGGAGTGTTGGGAGTAGTAGCATCGTCGGTAGCGTTATCAGCAAGCTCAAGAACTCGATCGCCCGACTGGTTGAAGCCGTGAGTCTGGCGGTTTAATTCTGCCAATCCCGGCACAGCTATCAAGGAACTAACGCCGGCAATTCCGGCAACTGTTACCAATTTTTTGAACAAATTTTTGCGATTGAGTGAAGTCATGAATTTCTAAGCCTCTAAGTTGTTTTCAAAAGTATGTGAAGCGAAACTATTCCCTACGGGAATCGCCAGAAACTACCGATGGGAGGGTGTACTGCCTTTCCGAAACAAGTTGATCAAACCAAACGCGCCCAAGGCACCCAGCCACCCGAAATTGTTGGGGCGATCGCGCCGAGCACTCAAAACTCCCGAATTAGTATCAGCCGGCGTCGATGTCGTACCGTCTGTCGTACCGGTTGTACCGGTTGTACCCGTTGTACCGGTTGTACCGGTTGTACCGGTTGTACCCGTGCCCGTCGTATCGGTTGTACCCGTTGTACCTGTGCCAGTTGTACCCGTTGTACCTGTCCCGGTTGTACCGGTTGTACCCGTTGTACCTGTCCCGGTTGTACCCGTTGTACCTGTGCCAGTTGTACCCGTTGTACCTGTCCCGGTTGTACCCGTTGTACCTGTCCCGGTTGTACCCGTTGTACCTGTGCCAGTTGTACCCGTTGTATCGGTTGTGCCAGTGCCAGTTGTATCGGTTGTGCCAGTGCCGGTTGTATCGGTTGTACCTGTCCCGGTTGTACCAGTTGTACCCGTGCCCGTCGTATCGGTTGTACCTGTCCCGGTTGTATCGGTTGTACCTGTCCCGGTTGTATCGGTTGTACCTGTCCCGGTTGTACCGGTTGTGCCAGTGCCGGTTGTATCGGTTGTGCCAGTGCCGGTTGTATCGGTTGTACCGGTTGTGCCAGTGCCCGTCGTATCGGTTGTACCGGTTGTACCCGTGCCTGTTGTACCCGTGCCGGTTGTACCCGTGCCCGTCGCGCCGTCTGTTGTACCGGTTGTGCCGGTGCCAGTCGTGCCGTCTGTCGTACCAGTTGTGCCGGTGCCTGTACCAGTTGTGCCTGTGCCTGTACCAGTTGTGCCTGCACCGCTTCCAGCACCGCCTGACTGGGCAGAAGCAGGCACTGCGAAGGAAACCGTTGCTAAACCTAAAGTACAAGCGCTTGCTAAAACAACTTTCAACAATTTAGAAGATTTCATGGTAATGCTTGCTTTTACGTAGATACCTGCGATCGCTTGTGATGCCAAAACCGCAGGGTAAAATTGACAGCTTAACGTGCAACTTTTCTAACCTTTGCTGCGGAATAATGAAGGTAAAGGAGTATATATAGTCCCGTTTCCTCGATTATTTCCCACGGATAAATTAGACCGCCGCGTTAACAGTTTATAAGCTATTAGGTATGCTTCCAGTTCGCCATTCATCTTTAGGAATATTTGGCAAAATGGCGTTTTATTTCAGGTGGTGGATGATATTTGATGGGGCGGCAGACTAGCTAAATAAAAATTTGTCTACAGGGGATAAAAAGCGGGTTGATCTGAAAAATTTTGGGTTGAGTCACCAGACATATAGGAATCAACTGGGTTTCTGAGACAAGCGCGCGGTTCTTCCTATAAATTTTCTCCGGCGGCTGGTGCTTTGAGACAGAAATTATTGATTTTCTCACCCTCAATTTTGGGTTAGCGCTACGCCATAGGAGTTAGTTTCAAATTTTATGAGCGTTATTTTTCCTTAACTTGCTGCTGGCAATTTGGGCACTGGCAGAATACCGCTCAAACTTTCCCAGGAAAGAAACTAAATTATCTCAAAACGCCCGATCGACCGCTCATAGTCCCAGAGCGCCTACAACCCCGCAACAGCGAGTCTTTAGACGGGGCTTTGACTTGCGTTAAACAGGAAGGCGAACTGAGGGCTGTCCGAGTGCGGCCCGCGCGAGATTCAATTAACCAGCGGCGGCGCAGTCGTCAGGATTGCTTGTGAGTGCGATCGGCTAAACTCTGATATAGTAAAGCCAAAACTATGCGAAATAGCGCTTATTTTTTAACACATTGTACAAGCCAAAAGAAACTACGCTGTATCGAATTATTCCCAGAATTCGCTATCTAATATTCATCGGTTTTTCTAAATTCGCAAGTGAAAAAGCCGAAATCAGATTAATGACTGTTTCACAAAATAAATTACCCAAATACGGCTGAACCTGCAACGGCAAGTCAATTAGTTTTCGGGGTGCGAATAACTTTAAAATTACATCTGTCGCAGGAATGAGAATAATGGGGTTTAAAACTTGCTTTTAGAGAGAGGAAAGGAGAGGGTTATAGTATATAAGATTTAATTTCTGTTTAATAATTAGAGGTCATTATGCCAGAACAACAATTTGACACCTTACCTTCGGAAGCACAAGAACTCCCCCAAGGATCTCAACAAATTTTTCAGGCTGCTTTTAAGAGCGCTAGCGAAGATGGAATGAGCGCAGATGGTGCTACTAGCGTTGCTTGGAACAGTGTAAAATCTGAATATGTTAAAGGCGAAGGTGGCACGTGGCATCACAAGGGCGACGATACTAACCAAACCCGCAAATCTGTACAGTCTGGTGGCAATTAGTTATCAGCCATCAGTAATATAGCAATCCTAAATGAATTGTGTAATTTTTGTAGGGGCAAACCCCCCGTGGTTGCCCCGATCCGTGGGGGGTAGGCACTCTTAGCACTACCCCTACATATTTGTACAACTGATGCGAGGATTGCTATATCGTGTCCGCTAACATAACCCCTATTAGCTGTGTAGTGAGGGCTTCATTCCTCAACTTTTGATGAAAACGAAGAATCCTCACTACCAACCAATTGCAGTGACGTTATTCTAGCGGGCATGATCTCATCAGTCATTAGCAATGTACTCATCACTTGTGATTAATGCTTGACGTTGATAGCTGTTGGAATCGCGGTGGTACACAAGTTAATCGAGCCTGTTAATCGGCTGGCGCATATCCCATTGCAATTCGGCTAAAACCAGCAAGCTAAATACCATTACGGTTCCCGTAAATAGGAAAGACCAACCGCCCGTGTAAGGCAAAATCAAAATTCCCACCAGGTGAAGTAAACTTGCAGCTAAAAGCGCGCGCGATCGCACTGCAAATCCAGTCCCCAAATACCCTATTCCGCTCATTCCCAACCACAGGGGACAGAGATTCGCCAATACTTTTCCCCAACTGAGAAAAATTGCTAAATCGGTCAGCAGCAATCCTAATAACATTAGTATTACCCAACCGTAAAGCACCCAAAGCAGGCGTTCTATTTTGACCCAAGAGTATGTCATGCTTACCATTGCGGCTGTACCTACGAGGCTGAGCGCTGACCACAAACCGGCTTGCAGCATCCAACTCACCGAAAAAAATTGTGCTGTGCCGAATATGGGTATTAACAGCAAGCTCCACAGCAAGCAAGTACGATCGAGACAAGTATAAAATTGTGAATAAAATCGATCTTTGCCAAGGGGAAACTGAACCTGCCAAAGCCCTTCTAACTCCGGAACCTCGATGTTAAGCTGTTTCCGGCGCAGAGGCGGAACTGAATAATTAAAAAAGGTCATATCTGACACTATTAAAATTTACAATTATTTGCTTAGGTACTATCTCAGCAGCAATCGCTCTAATTGCAATCTGTCAATCGGATTAATCTAGTTAATTGGAGAATCTGCCTGCAGTAATAGTTATTCGATCGCACCAGGTAAAACAGGAAGAGATAGATTGCACAAGTTGATAAAATAGCTCTTGCGACAGATGGCTGCAATATTACTTATTGGATAATTTAAAAAGAAAGTAAACTTTGTTACAGAATTTATGCTCACTTCATCCCATCCTCTCAAACAGGTATTCCACTGCCCGGAAGAATCGGATTTTTACGCGCACTGCTTGGAAAGTTTAGTGTTAAATGCTAGTGACAATTCTCGACTTATCGTAGAGTTTGGTTCAGGAGAGGGAAGTCCAGTTATTAAGTCTTTGCTGAGAAGTGATTTTGATGGGACGATACAGGGATTTGAGCTAAATAATGTAGCTTGGAAAATTGCTCAGTCTCAAATTAAGCAATATGAACTGAGCGAACGATACACCGTCAACAATTGCTCTTTTTTTGATTCGCCTTTATACGAGTCGGCGGATTGTGTCATCTCAAATCCGCCTTACTTGCCGGCGGTGGATGATAAGATTTACCAGCCTCTGTTGCACGGCGGGAGTGATGGTTCGACAATTGCTAAAAAACTTTTATCTTTGGGCTGCGATGAAGTTTTGCTGATGGTTTCTAGCTATTCTAATCCTGTGGGTTTGATCGATTATGCCTTGGATCGAGGCTACTCGGTTGCGAATTTTGAAATTGCACCTTTAAATTTTGGCTATTATAGCTCGGAACCGAAGGTGAAAAGCGCGATCGCCACTCTCAGAGAACAGGGAATGGCTTTTTATACGGAAAACATCTATCTGCTGGCTGGAGTTTTGTTTAAGAAGCACCAAAAGTCGCAAAGAGATTTGTCGATCGAGCTAATTCAGTTAATGACAGCATTGTGAAATACAGCAACAGGCAAGATGCCTGTTCCACCTTTTGAGCAACAGGCAAGATGCCTGTTCCACCTTTTGAGCAACAGGCAAAATGCCTGTTCCACCTTTTGAGCAACAGGCAAGATGCCTGTTCCACCTTTTGAGCAACAGGCAAGATGCCTGTTCCAC
>NZ_JAUBUC010000042.1:24658-60070 GCF_036705285.1 Microcoleus sp. B4-C1
ATGCCTGTTCCACCTTTTGAGCAACAGGCAAGATGCCTGTTCCACCTTTTGAGCAACAGGCAAGATGCCTGTTCCACAAAGAGTGTATTTCTTGTGGAACAGGCATCTTGCCTGTTCCTAAAAGGCTTATTGAGAACGGTGCACAATCTAGGGTGCATCAGTCTCTGACCCACCCTAGGATATAGCTGTTAATTCCGTTCTGCGGCTTGGATCGATCGCACTACAGCAGCGCCAGCCCGATCGCCGATCGACTTCTCCTGATCGTACCCCAACACCAGTTCCCAAGCCTCCTGCGGGTATCTATCAACCAGCGGGATCGCCACTTCATCCAACATCCAGCGGCCGTGACGCTCATCTTCTTTGATGTGCAGTTCCCAATAACCCATCGCAGCCTGCGACAGACCCAGACGCTGGGCGGCGGCTAGATAATTGCGGTAAGCCACGGGCCCCGCGACCTCAAAATAAGTGAGTCCACCGTTGTAGCGCAGAAAATGGCGCTTGCGTTCCGTCAGCAGAAAGTTGTGATTAATGCTTGCGAGCACTTGCCAAGGCACTAAATCAAAGTACGCTTCGGGTTCCGTACTCATCCCGAATTCTGCCAGCATTTGAGCAAAAAAGGTCGAATGCTTGCGGGGGAGGCGACCGCCGCCGTATTCTTCGATCAGCACTCGCGTCAGGGTGCACTGAATTTCGTTGCCGGCACCGCCGATGATGCGAGAAACACGGCTGGCTTCCACTAAACCGTCGAAGGAGGCGATCGCCAGCAGGTGTTTGTATCCCTCTTCAGTCATCTGTTCCCGCTGGTAGCGATCGATCTCAGTTAGCGGAGGATCGACATCGGCGGCCGCGCGATCGCGCAGCGCTTGCTTGACATCCGGCAATTTTTGCAGCGCTGCAACGTCGATTTGTGCGATTTCCCACTGCTGCCAAGGTTCCTCAATGCGATCGCGCACGGAACGCAAATAGTGCGATCGCTCGTTATTGTAGCGGCGCAAATCGTCGTACCAAAACAAGTTGAGGCGGTTGATGCGGTAAAGTACGCGCTGCAAGAAGCGGTGAGCGGCCTCATCGCCCGGTTCCTGTTGGTAAGCTGCTTGAATTGCATAGGCGATCGCGCTTTCAAAATCGCTGACAAGTAACGGTTTTGCCGCCACAGTCTTGTCTAAATCCTCGACTTCTAGCAAATTGACAAATTGGCGATCGGCTGCTTCGTAATTTGGGGGTGCGGGTTGCTTTTTGGGAAGACTCGGCGAGTCGGAAGAAGGAAGTATCTCTAGGGTGTTTTGCATGGAATAAAGTTATGCTAACTCTGATTATTGTGCTGCCTGCCCAAACAGCCAACCGTTGCAGATTGCTGAGGATAATGGCTAATTAATTTCAAGATACCGAACCAGTCAGCCGGATACACCTTTCTATTGATAGATATTTTTGGGTTGCGCTGGTTCTGTTCCCTTCTTTTTTCTCTTCCTTCGTGTCCTTAGCGCCTTCGCGGTTTCTTAATAAAAAATCCCCACCCAAGTTGTATTTTTTTATGACCGCTGTTAATATAGCTGTGTTTCCATCAACTACAATGGAACCCAAAACTAGAGGAACGGTAAGTTATGGCAGTGCAGTTGCTCAAAAGACTTTTCACCGTAGAAGAATACCATCTGATGGGTAAAGCTGGTATTCTTTCAGAGGGCGATCGCGTAGAATTGATAGAAGGAGAACTTGTTCAAATGGCCGCAATTGGAACTCGTCACGCAGGTTGTGTTAACCGCATTACCCGACTCTTTTGCCGGCTTCCAGAAGAAAGGGCGATTGTGACTGTACAAAACCCCATTCAAGTCAGCCAGCGAACCGAACCGCAACCCGATCTAGTATTGCTGCAACCTCGCGCCGATTACTATTCAACCGCCCATCCGGTCCCATCCGAAGTTTTACTGTTAATAGAAGTAGCTGACACTTCAATAGATTATGATAGAGACGTGAAACTTCCTATTTATGCCCGATCGCAAATTCAGGAAGTCTGGATAGTAAATTTACAGGAAAACTGCTTGGAAGTTAACCGCCAGCCAACGGTTAACGGTTACAGTTTAATGCTGAGGTTTTGGCGGGGCGACGAAGTTTCGCCGCTGGCTTTTCCCGAATTTGTAGTTAGTGTGGATTTGGCGATCGGGTAAATAGGGATTATTTGCAGTCAAGGCGATCGCGAAAATACTCCTCATACAAATTGCATCTCGCACTGCAATAATTGCCCTCCTGTTTCACCAACCCCATACTGTTTAATTTAAACGCCACTTCTAGCCTTAATCGGACTGGCTTTGACGCACTCGTTACCTCCATCATCGCCTCGATTAATTCTGGATATTTTTCTAAATTCCACAAATGTCGGCGCAAATGGTCGCTGTAAATTCCTGCCTCGGTTGCCGCCGATTTCAGCAATTGATTTAAAGTCACATCTTGACAGGCAATGCGATACATAGCCAGCCGCACTAAGTAGGGATGTCCTCCCACTAGCGCCATCATTTCTGCCACTTCTGTAGCACTCCAATTGATTCCGTGTCGCGCTGCTAAGTCTTGCACTTGCTGGGAATTAAACTCAGGCAAATCAATGGGCAACCCCACATTAAACGGCGATTTATTCACATCCAGCGGAATATATACTTCTGTCGAATGCACCACAATCAAACGCAATTTTTTCCAAATATCTCGCCGTTTTGCTTCTTCGTGTAAAGCTCGCAATAACCCAAAAAAGTCGTCGGCAATTTCCGGCGATTCAAACAGGCGATCGCTCTCATCCAAGCCTAACGTCAGAGGTTTTGAGGATTCTGACAGCAAATACTGTTCAAAATAAGCCTTGCAGCACTGATTGCTGCCAATCAAATCGGCTAATTCCCAACACTTGGGCAACTGCTCCAGCATTCCTAACTCTTGACCGATGCTAGCACAAAACCACTGCAAAAATGTATCTGAATTAGCGAATATTTTCCGATTGGCTAGCTGAAAACTCAGCGCTACCGTGCGAGAACCTTGCAGTTCGGCATGATGCAAAATCCTCGCCATCAAGGAAGTTTTGCCCATTTGTCTGGGTGCTTTTATGCGGATCAGGGCTCCCGGTTGGGCGATCGTCTCGTAACAGCGGGATTCGATCGGAGGGCGATCGATATAAAAACAAGAAGTGAGTTCAACTTGTCCTCCCGGCAATTCTGGCGGCGCGGCTGGCAGGGGTTGAATTATTGACTGTTTTGTGCTAGTAATTGCGTGCCATTGTACAGCTAATTCATGGTCGGCAGTTAACGATGTGCGACCTTCTTTAATAATGGTTAAAATTTGGGATAATAACTTAAATGAGTCGCCAATACCGCGCCACAGCCAGGGCTGAATTCCTGCTAAATAGCTGAGTAAGTCAAAGGAAAGCGGTGTATTTAATTCAACTAAAATCGGTAAAATTGCTGGTTTGTGAGAAGTTAGATTGTGCAATTCTTTGGCTAGCTGCACTTGTTCCAATATCATTTCGCTAGCGGCCGATTCTTCGGAAATCAGCAACAGCAAATAATCGCAACGCTTTAAATATGAGGCTGAGTCGCTGCTGTTGTTAATAAAAAAGACTTCGTGGCCTCCCGCACTCAAAGCTTGGTGTAACTGCTGGGAAAGGGTGTTGTGTGAGGTCGATCGGGCGTTGGCTAAGCCCTCGAAGGCGATCGCCACTTTTGCCCTCACCAGCACTACCTCCTCTGGCTCTGAATTCGCCTCAAAATCGGCTATATCGCGCCATTCCTGCCCCAATCCGCGACAAATTTCGATGAAATTGGCATAATCCACAGGTTTGCCATTCAGAAAATGGCTGACTGTAGATTGGGCCATCCCTAAATCCTCAGCCAGGATTTTTTGACTGGGAAAGCCATTTCTCAGGAGACAGGATTTAACTGCACGAATGCACTCTTCGCGCACCTTTAGCGATCGTGGCATTGCTTATCACAATCAAGACACTGAAACCATCATAAATGGCAACCGTCCCTAAAGTCGATGAAAAGTCGATGAAAAGTCGATGAATTTTCAAATAACTCAGTCGCCAACTCAAATACCCACCTGATTAGATTAGAAATAACAAGGTTGAATCCCATCAAAACGAGGTAAAAGCATTGTGTATTCTATCCTAATTTGGTCACTGGCCTCAGCCACTAATCAACCAGGTTTCGCCTTCACCCCGCCCCTATTCTGGCTGCTACTGGGAGTTGTGCTGAGTGCGATGGAGCTATTAATTATCAAAACTCAGCCCCAAAAATACAGATTTTACCTGTTAATGATGGGAGCTTCTGCTTTAATTGAATCCTTTATTTTGTGGAGAGGATCTGTAGCATTTCAGTTTAGTTGGGCGAACATAATGTATGAAGATTTTGACTGGCAAATCTTCTACTGGATGGGGATAGCCCTCGCGCTGAGCATCTGGATTCGACCAATTTTCATTGTTCGCAAAAAGTTTGTCATTCCCGAAGCCACGGAAGCGACAACAATCTCCGAAATTTTCCCCGGAGAAACCGGAATGGTGATTTATGAAGGGGCTTCCTGGAAAGCTCGCAATGAAGATTCCCAAGGGGCGATCGCACCCCGACAAAAAGTTTATGTTTTGCGCCGCGAAGGAAACACGTTGATTGTTGTACCTGACAGATTAATTCACATCAACGGCTAAACCTTGGCACTTTTATGACTCGGCGATTGAAATCGCTTCTACACAAACAAAGTCCGCCTTCGCGGACTAAGAAATCACTGTCAACTGTCAACTGTCAACTGTCAACTGTCAACTATTTACCAGGAGATTCACTATGTATCACTATTTTTTGACGGTATTGCTTGCCATCACCGGAGTATCCTTAGCCAGCAGCGTAAAAATCGTCCGTCAAGGAGATGAGGCCTTAGTCGAAATTTTCGGAAAGTACGATCGCAAGAAACTCGAACCGGGTATAACCTTTTTGATTCCCTTTGTCGAACAAGTCGCCTATAAACAAACTCTGCGCGAGCAAATTTTAAGGCTGTCACCGCAAGAATGCACGACGCGCGATCGGGTTTCCGTCACCGTTGATTTTATTGTGTACTGGCGAATCATTGACTTAGAAAAAGCTTCCTACAAAGTGCAGAATCTCAAGGAAGCGATGTTAAATATGCTGATTCTTTCAATTCGGACTCACCTTGCTAAATTATCTGTTGAGGAACTCTACACGGCTCGACATGAGATTAATAATGCTTTAGTCGAGGAGTTGGATACAACGACAGATCCTTGGGGTGTGAAGTTTACGAGAGTGGAATTGCGCGATTTTGCGATCGGCAGTAAAGTGGTTCAGCCCACATCCATTGATCGGAAAGAAGTACAAAAGCTGCGAGCTTAGAGATTAGTATTCCCTCGTTTTCCTCGTTTTCCTCGTTACCAGGCTCTTCCTGGTAACGCAGATCCAGAGGCTCTGCCTCGCCGACTTTAATTCGCATTGTATATACCATTTAAGGAGACAACACCATGACTAACAATCAAGAATCAATAGTTCGCAATGCAGCTTGTCGCGGTTGTGGATGCTTATTACTTATAGCCGGTATTGGAGTAATGAATGGGATAGCTCTGCCATTTTATCTAAATAATACCAATAGAAGCAAGCAGTCGGAAGCAAAACAGTATGTGAGCTCAATGAACAAGGCGCAGCAAGCTCACTTTGCTGAAAAAAGTGCTTTTGCCACTTCTGTTAATGCTTTGGAAATTGGGATAAAAACGGAGACAACAAAATACAAGTATTCAGTTCGCGCCACAAAGCAAACTGCTTTTAATTATGGAGTCTCCAAGCAACCACAACTTAAGAGTTATGTCGGCGGTGTCTTTCTAGTTCCTGTTAAAAAATTTGAGCCCAAGGCTGCTAAAGATGGAATAATAACAACAATATCCATATTCTGCCAAGCTGATTCTCCCGGTACAATTAAACCAGCGGAACCCACCTATGAAAATGGTAAACTTGCTTGTAGCACAGGCACAACACAAGTGACCAGATAATCTAATTATAGGCAAGATCATGACAGTCGATTACCAATATCAAATCGGCGGCAGTCTCCCGCAAGATGCACCTACTTATGTAGTGCGACAAGCTGACTCAGAACTTTATCAAGCCCTGAAAGCTGGAGAGTTTTGTTACGTTCTCAATTCCCGACAAATGGGCAAATCCAGTTTGCTGGTGCGAACGGTACAAAAACTCTCCGCTGATGGCATTGCCTGTGCTACGATCGACCTTTCGGACATTGGCAACCAGCAAGTCTCTCTGGATAAGTGGTACGGCGGCGTCGCTTACAAACTCTTGTGTAGTTTCAACCTGTTTAACCCAGTCGAGTTTATGGCTTGGTGGCGGGAGAGAGAGTTGATGTCGCCGGTGCAGCGCTTAGGAGAGTTAATTGAAGAATTGCTGCTGGTCAAAATTTCTCAAAACCTGGTCATTTTTATTGATGAAATTGATAGCGTTCTGAGTTTCCAAGAACCGCTAGACGATTTTTTTGCATTAATTAGATGTTGCTACAATAAACGCGCTCACAATTCAGAATACCAGCGCATTACATTTGCTTTGCTGGGAGTAGCTACCCCATCGGATTTAATTAGCGATGCAACTCGCACGCCCTTCAATATCGGTTTACCTATTGAATTGCACGGTTTTAACTTACAAGAAGCTCTGCCTTTAGCAAAGGGATTTGAGGGAAAAGTAGAGAATCCTCAAGAGGTTTTAAAAGAGATTTTGGACTGGACTGGAGGGCAGCCATTTCTGACTCAAAAGCTTTGCAAGCTGATTCTACACCATTTAAAAAATTTAGCGTCTGCTTCTATTATATCAGATTCAACGGATGAAAGCAAAACTAAAAATTTTACTACAAATCAATTATTAATTAGCGAGATCGTGCAATCTCATATTATTGATAATTGGGAATCATCCGATGAACCGGTACACATTAAAACAATTCGCGATCGCCTTCTCAGAAGTCCGCACCGCGCCAGTAGGTTATTAGGACTATATCAAAAAATATTGCCACTTTCAGAACCCCCCGATTGTAGGGGCGGTGCCCCCGTGCCCGCCCTGGTAGGGGGAATCTGGGCGGATGATACTCCCGAACAAACAGAATTGCGGCTGAGCGGATTAGTAGTAAAACGAGCCGGGAAATTAACCGTATCCAACCGCATTTACGCAGCTATATTCAGCCATAACTGGGTAGAAAAAGCGCTCGGCGACTTGCGCCCCTATGCTGAATCCCTAACAGCATGGATAGCTACAAATTGTCAAGACGAATCTCGCTTGTTGCGGGGTCAAGCACTGGAAGATGCCCGACAGTGGGCGGCAAATAAAAGCTTAAACACCCAAGATTATCAATTTTTAGGTGCGAGTCAAGAAGCGGAGTTTGCCAAATTGCGCGATCGCGAAAAACAAACTCAAGCTGAAATTGAACAACTGCGCCGCGAAAAAAAGTTATTAGAGGAACTAAGCGAAGCACAAAAGCAGAAAAAAGTGATTGCAGCTAAACTTTGGCGCGAGCAACAACTGAGAGTGCAAACAGTTACAGGAGCCGCAGTCATATTAATATCAATCCTGATAGTAACTTTTTGGGTAAAACCGTCAATCGAAGAAAGAAACAACAAAATTCTCACTCTCAGTTTGCTATCAGAAACGCTATTTGCTGCGGATAAAAAAGAAGAAGCTTTGCTAGAAAGCATCAGAGCTGTTAGAGAAATGAAACGATCGCTCGGAGTGAGTTCAGATATTCAGATGCGAGTGGCGATCGCCCTCGAACAGGCAGTTTACAACTTTCGGGAACGCCGCCGCTTGCAGACTCAAGCCAGTACCCTCGCTTTCGTGAGTTTCAGTCCCGACAGTCAAACAATTGTGACTGCTACCGATGATAATTATATCAAGCTTTGGCAAAATAATGGCACTTTGCAAGCAACTTTGACAGGGCATACTGATAAAATTATCAGGGCAATTTTCAATGCTAGCGGTCAGATAATTGTCTCTGCAAGCGACGACCAAACTCTCAAAATTTGGCAAAAAGATGGCAAGTTAATTCATGATATAAAAGGACACAGCGGTCAAATAACAAGCGTCTCTTTTAGTCCCGATGGTAAAATTATTGCTTCAGCAAGTGCCGATGGAACAGTTAAGCTATGGAAAATAAACGGTGAAGAATTGTTAAGTTTAAAAGTGGAGCGAGGTTGGATAACCAGCGCGAGTTTTAGCCCAGACGGTCAGATAATTGCTGCGGCTGGCACTGATGGCACTGTTAAACTTTGGAGTTTGAGAAAAATTGTGGAAAAGTTGCAAAAACAGCAGTCAATTGAAGCAAGCTCCGATATCAAATTGCTCCGAACTTTACAGATGGAAAGTGATAAAATAATGAGTGTAGCTTTCAGTCCAGATGGAGCAATGCTGGCGACTGCAAGTGCTGGGGGAACTGCGAGAATTTGGAGCAAAGAGGGCACACCGCTAAGTATTTTAAAGCATACAAGTGGAGTGACAAATATCAGCTTTAGCCCCGACAGTCAAATGTTGCTATCTGCAAGCACAGACAAAATGGTGAGGCTGTGGAACATTGACGGTACATTGCTCAAAACTTTAAAAGGTAACAAGGATGCTGTGTGGAGTGCGAGTTTTAGTCCAGACGGCAAAGCGATCGCTACTGCTAGCGCTGACGGTACGGTGATGCTGTGGAATTTTAATCTTGACGATTTGTTGCAGCAGGGTTGCGATGGAGCCCGCAATTATTTTCAGACAAATCCGATCGCCTATCCCAGCAATCGCCACCTCTGCGACGGGATTGAAACTCAATCAGGCATTAGGCAAAAAAAACCCGGTTGAGACTCAAACTCGTGAGTTTTGCAGCAAAGTATGTAGGCAGAAACTGGCTTTTTGACCAAGATTTTCAAAGGTGGTACCCGCCACGTGATTTATCCGTGGAATCAATCCAAAATCGAAAATCTAAAATCCTCAAGCCCCCGCATTTATCCGTGGGGTCGCCTCTAAAATCTAAAATCTAAAATCTAAAATCGATTGACTCCCCCTGCGTCTAGGGCTGATATCGTTAAAATTGGTAGCAGCTAATAGGTAATAGGTAAGCCCGATCGGTGTATTCAACTCTAGAACAAAAGTACCAGCGCCTGCAAAAAGACTTAACGGGCGGAGTCATCGCCCTGGGCGGCATTTTCTGCACAGGTACTCTCTGGTATTGGCAGGTGGAAAAATGGTCTTTGCTCGATGCCGCTTACATGACAGTATTTACCCTAGCAACTGTCGGCTACGGTGAACTTCAGCCCCTCGGTCAACGCGGGCGAATGTTTACCATATGCCTGATTTTGATGGGCGTGATTGTGATTGGTTTCATCGTCAACCGCTTTACAGAAGCGCTGATTGAAGGATATTTTCAAGAAGGAGCAAGAATTAGGCAGCAGCGACGATTGGTAGATTCTTTGATCGGGCATTACATTCTCTGCGGTTTTGGGCGCACTGGCCGCCAGATTGCTTTGGAATTTCAGGCCGAATATATCTCTTTTGTGGTGATAGATTCGGCGATACAGTCGGTTGAGGCAGCTTTGGCACTGGGGTACACGGCTGTCCAAGGAGACGCGACTCTGGACGAAATTTTGCTGAGTGTGGGGATCGATCGCGCAATTTGCATAGTAGCAGCTTTGCCTTCGGATGCCGAGAATTTATACACTGTCATGTCAGCGAAAACTCTGAATCCGAAAGTACGGGCGATCGCCCGCGCCACCACAGAAGAAGCCGTAAAGAAGTTGCAGCGGGGCGGCGCCGATGCCGTCGTATCCCCCTACATTACCGGGGGAAAACGCATGGCGGCGGCGGCTTTGCGGCCTCAAGTTATGGATTTTTTAGACGGTGTTTTGACCGGGACTGATAGTTCTTTTTACATGGAAGAATTTCTGGTCGATCCCAATAGTTGTGTCTACGTTGGGGAAACTTTGAGAGATGCCAAGTTGCGATCGCAATCGGGGGCCTTGGTTTTAGCAGTGCGGCGCGCTGGCGGGACTTTGATTGTGGGGCCTACGGGAGAAACTGCGATCGAAGGAGGAGATACGCTGATTTGTTTGGGTACTGCGGAACAACTGCGAACTCTCAATCAAATCCTCAGTCCCCTGAGTTTTCGCCTCCCCCGGCCCCCGAACTAATACGATGCTCGGTTGTCGGAAATGCCAGTCCTCCTTTGGGGCGGTTTCGGCAGGCGTTGGGAAAGTTGGCAGGGTTGGGAGGTGCGATCCCTTCGGCTGGCTTCGCCTACGCAGGTTGGGAATGTCCCAATTGTGGGCCGAGGTTTAAGATTTCTGCTTTGTGGGTGAATGGCTGGTGTCAGCGCTGTTTTATGAGGTTTGGACAGATGACCAATTTTCAGAAGTCCATCATTTAGATACTATTTTCTGTAGAGACATAAATATAAGTAACTTATTTTTAGTTAAAATATAGATAAAAGGATGATTTAGGATGGTAGTCTATTTAGAGGGAATTTGCTCTAACCTTGAGACAATTGGTTAGAAAATAATAAATTCTGGATCGTTGGCGATCGCTATGTCCATATAACAAGTATCAGGAAATAGATGAATCAAGTTGTCATTGAAAATCCTATTATTAACTCTGCTTTCTTAGAACCAAAGTGTCACTTTCGCTTTGATGATGACGGTATTACTGATGAAATTCTCGCATCCCGTCGCATCAGTCATTATTTTATCCCCATTGCCCAACCAAAGAAAAAAAGTAAGCAGTTTCAACAACTAGAGCTAAATCTAGGTGAATGGACACAAGACAGGGTAGCAGAAAACAAGTTTATCAACCAAGTGCGCGATCGCGTTAGCTTGTGGAGACGTGGCGGGTATCTCTACGTTACTCCAACAACTAAAAAATTATTGGAATATTGGACTAATCCCGATCGCGAACGTAAATTATACTTTTGCCAGATTGAAGCTTTAGAGGCAGTTATATATATCACCGAAGTTGCAAAAAAGTGCGGTGATAACTGGATTGAAAATCAACTACGACAATTCAATGAAGATGCGAACCCGCTACTGTTCCGCATGGCTTGTAAAATGGCGACAGGGAGCGGTAAAACAGTAGTAATTTCAATGCTAATGGCGTGGCATACTCTTAATAAATCTGCCAATCCTCAGAATAATAAATTTAGCGATGCTTTTTTGGTGGTAACGCCGGGGATTACTGTACGCGATCGATTGCGGGTACTCCAACCTAATGATGCTGAAAATTACTACAAAAAACTTGACTTGGTTCCACCAGAATTACTACCAGAATTGGAAAAAGCTAAAATTGTTATTACTAACTATCATGCCTTTAAACTGCGAGAAATTAATTCAGCAGCCCGGTTGACTAAAGACATTCTCGCGCACGGTAAAAAAAGTGCTTTTACTGAAACCCCAGACCAAATGGTAAGGCGAGTTTGCAAAGGTTTGGGCAATAAAAAAAATATTATTGTGATTAATGATGAAGCGCACCACTGTTACCGCCGTCGCGTTAGTGATGATGATGCCAAGCTCAAAGGTGATGACCGCAAAGAAGCAGAAAAACGCAATGAACAGGCCCAACTTTGGATTTCTGGGATTGAAGCTGTACAGGCAAAAATTGGGGTCAAAGTTGTTTATGATTTGTCAGCTACACCGTTCTTTTTAAAAGGTTCTGGCTATCCAGAAGGCAATCTATTTCCTTGGGTAGTTTCTGACTTTTCTCTGATTGATGCGATTGAATCAGGCATTGTCAAAATTCCCCGCGTTCCAGTATCTGATGACAATATGAAAGGGGAATTGCCTGCTTATCGCAGTATTTGGCCCTTAATTCGCGATCAACTCCCCAAGAAAGGACGCAGTACCCAGGATGAAAGTAAGTCATTCCCAGAGCCGAAACTTCCTAAAGAGTTAGAGGGAGCCTTAGAAAGTCTCTATAGTAACTACAAACAAGCTTTTGAATTATGGGAACAGGACACACAAGCTACTGATAGAGGACAGACACCGCCCGTATTTATCATTATTTGTAATAATACCAATGTCTCTAAATTGGTTTATGACTATATTGCTGGTTGGGATACAGGAAAAAAATATCCTGATGGTAGACCTGTTTTAGCTCCAGGTAAACTACCATTATTTAGTAACGTCCAAAACGAAAACTGGATAGCTAGACCTAACACAATTCTGGTAGACAGCGAACAACTAGAATCAGGCGAGGCGATGAGTGCTGAATTTAAGAAAATCGCAGCACAGGAAATTGAAGAATTCAAAGCTGAATATCGAGAGAGATATCCAGGTAAAGATCCCGAAAAAATCTCACCTGAAGAGTTACTGCGGGAAGTATTAAATACCGTTGGTAAACCCGGAAAGCTGGGGGAACAAATTCGCTGTGTTGTCTCTGTTTCTATGTTGACGGAAGGATGGGATGCTAGTACCGTCACTCACATTTTGGGATTAAGAGCTTTTGGCACTCAGTTGTTGTGCGAACAAGTTGTGGGACGGGGACTTCGACGGATTAACTATGCAGTGAATAAAGAGGGAATGTATGAACCCGAATATGCCGAAGTTTATGGCGTTCCCTTTGCTTTTATCCCCTGTGCCGGTTCTAATAAAACGCCCAAGCGAGGGCCACTGCCTACCCGCGTTCGAGCTTTGCCAGAACGAAGTGAATCTGAAATTACTTTTCCTCGGTTGACGGGTTATCGCTATGACATTAGCAGAGGCAAATTAACAGCTAATTTTACAGATGTTTGTCAATATGTTCTCTCTACGGCTGATTTGCCTACTCTTACAGTCAATGCTCCCATTGTTGGTCAATCCAGTATTCATACATTGGATCAATTGAAATCTCACCGAGAACAGGAAGTCGCTTTTTTGTTGGCAAAACTAACTTTAGAAAAGTATTTCCGATGGGATGGAAATCCGAAACCAGAAAAAACTACAATACATTTTTTTGATGCGGATGTACAAGCTTGGTTGTTTCCCCAAGTTTTGCAAATAACTAAACAGTGGCTCAAAGAATGTGTCCGTTACAAAGACAATACCTATCCTCAGTTGTTAATGCTAACTGAATTTGCCCACGATGCGACAGACAGGATTTATCATGCCATTGTGGAAGGAGAGTTGCGGAAATCTTTAAAACCAATTCTCCGCCCCTATGATACTTTTGGTTCGACTCGCTATGTAGACTTTGATACTGCCCGTCAGGTTTATAGGACAGACCCTCATAAATGTCATGTTTCCCATGCAGTTATGGATAGTAATTGGGAAAACAAGATGCTGCAATCTTTAGAACAAATGAATGAGGTTGTCTCTTATGTAAAAAATCACAATTTAGGCTTTACTATTCCGTATACTCTCAATGGGGAACAGAGAAATTATTTGCCTGATTTTATTGTGCGAATTAATGATGGGCAAAAAGAACTGCTGAATTTAATTTTGGAAGTATCGGGGGAAGCGAGAAAGGACAAAGCAGCTAAGGTGGCTGCGGCTAGAACTCTTTGGATACCAGCAGTAAAAAATCACGGGGGATTAGGGCGTTGGGATTTCTTAGAAATATCCGATCCTTGGAATGCCGAAAAATCTATTCGGATGTATTTGTCTCAGCAGACAGCACAAACGGACACGAATATTAGTACAATTCAAAAAACCGCTGGTGTCTGTGGAGGTAACGCTAGAATACGCAATACACGCATTCCTGTCTGGACAATTATTTCTTTTTACAAGCTGGGGGCATCCGACGAGGAAATACTGAGGAATTATCCGGGGTTAAATCCCGCCGATTTAAGATTAGCTTCGTCATACTACGAACAGCATCAAACTGAAATCGATCGAGTAATTGCTGCCCAGGATGACGATGATGAAGATAGCTAGGCTTTACTCTAACGAAAATTTTCCTCTAGATATCGTCAACAAACTTCGCTATCTCGGACATGATGTTTTAACATCCTATGACGCAAAGCAAGCAAATCAAGGCATTCCCGATGATGATGTTCTCAAGTTTGCTCATCAACAAGAGCGGGCTGTGATTACGTTAAATAGGCAGGATTTTATTCAACTACACAAGCTTGTCAAAGAACACAGTGGAATTATTCTCTGTAAAGAATGTCAAGGAGATGATGATTATCAACAGCAAGCCTTAAAAATTCATGAATTGATTTTAGAGGTCAGTGAATTAAAATCTCGATTATTTCGGGTGAAAAAGCAGAATGTTAAAGGCTGTAAAACTCAAATATTTATCTACAAGGAAGTAACTAATGCCTAGAAAAAAAGATGATAAATCTACACCTATTGATAGTGTGAAACATCAGGATAAGCGAGCTAATATTCCTACTGAAGAGTTGCGTGATTTTATGGCTGATGATGAGAAAAAACCGCAAAAAGTTCTTTATCCCCGCGATCCATCTTTAGATCCGCAGTTGGTGTGGCAGGGGAAAGACGAACAGGACAGTCAGGATTTAGAGGTTCCGGCTGTTCCGATTTATATTCAGGAGAAAATACACCCCCATGCAATTATTGAGGATTTTAAGAAGCAGGTTATAAAGGAACAGCCAGCGGAACAATTAAGTTTATTTAGTGATTTTAATGGGTTAGAGTTTGACCAATTAATTGATTTTTATCAGCATAAGGATGGGGTGAAGTGGGCTAACCGGATGATTCTCGGTGATTCGCTGTTGGTAATGAATTCATTGGCGGAGAAGGAGGGATTAAAGGGTAAAGTCCAGATGATTTATCTCGATCCGCCCTATGGGATTAAGTTTGGTTCTAATTGGCAGGTTTCGACTCGGAAGCGCGATGTTAAAGATGGGAAGGCTGAAGAGGTGACTAGGCAACCGGAACAGGTGAAAGCGTTTCGGGATACTTGGGAGTTAGGGATTCATTCTTATTTGAGTTATTTAAGGGATAGGTTGGTTGTAGCGAGAGAGTTATTGACTGAGACTGGTAGTATATTTGTGCAGATTGGTGATGAGAATGTGCATCTGGTTCGGTGTTTGATGGATGAAGTTTTTGGAAGTGAGAATTTTCAAGCTCAAATCTCTTTTAAATCTACTAATCCATTAGGTCAGAAGGGTTTGCCAAAAGTCTATGACTACATAATTTGGTATGCAAAAAATATTGAAAATATAAAGTTTCGTTCGCTATTTATTAACAAAGACATTGATAATGACAAAGAGTATAGATTTTATGAAGAAGTACCATCTCCATTAGCTATCATCCGATTGTCAGATAGCGATTTCAAGAATTTGACCAATCGAGATAGAGTCTATAGAAGACAAAAACTTACATCTTCAGGATTTACTCCAAGTTGTACTTATAAGTTTCAGCTTTTTGGTAAAAATTGCCAACCTTTTGGTGGAAAAAGCTGGTCTACAAATCCTGAAGGTATGCAAAGATTAATCAACGGAAACAGATTATTTTGGGCTGGCAGTAGTCCTTACTATAAGCGTTATTTCGGAGATGCTCCTATTCAACAATATGATAATTGCTGGAGCGATTTACCTGCTGGTGAGGAACAGTTTTATATTGTACAGACTGGTACAAAATTTATACATCGTTGTCTATTAATGACAACAGATCCAGGTGATTTAGTATTAGATCCTACCTGTGGATCTGGAACAACAGCCTATGTAGCCGAACAGTGGGGTAGACGTTGGATTACTATTGATACTAGCCGGGTAGCCTTAGCATTAGCCAGAACACGCTTAATGTCTGCAAAATATCCCTACTACTTCCTAGCAGATTCCCCTGAAGGCATCCAAAAAGAAGCGGAAATCACTAAACAACTGCCGTCTACACAACCTAAGACAGAAAATGAAATAAAAAAAGGCTTTGTTTATAAGCGCGTTCCTCATGTTACATTGAAGGCGATCGCAAATAATCCAGAAATTGATACTATCCATGCCAAATGGCAGTTACAACTAGAACCTGTTCGCACTCAATTAAACCAGTTACTCAAAAAATCCTGGGAAGAATGGGAAATCCCCAGAGAAGCCGATGCCAAATGGTCAGATGAAGCTAAAGAATTAATAGCTAAATGGTGGCAACTTAGGCAACAACGGCAGAAAGAAATCGATGAATCTATTGCGCGCAATGCGGATACGGAACTACTCTATGACCAACCTTATGAAAACAATAAACGCATTCGGATAACTGGCCCGTTTACAGTTGAAAGTCTTTCACCTCACCGCATTCTTTCTACTGATGAAGCATACCCAGCCTCAGAACAGGAAGGCGTTACCCAAGCATCAGATCAATTTGAAGTCAGAATCATTGAAAATCTGAAAAAAGCAGGAATCCAAAACACTTTAAAAAATCAACGCCTCAAATTTGAAAATTTAGAGTATTTAGAATCTCATGCGGGTACTTACCTTCATGCTGTAGGCGAGTACGCAGAAAGCGATGAAACCATCAAGCGGGTAGCAGTCCACATCGGGCCAGAATACGGCACTGTCAGCGTTGATGACATCAAAGAAGCTGCCAAAGAAGCTGTAAAAGGCTTGGGGAATGATGTATTAATTGTCTGCGGTTTTGCCTTTGAACCTAATGTTAATGAAGAAGCAAAACGTTATGGCAAATTGCAAGTTTTAATCACTCGCATGAATCCTGACTTGTTGCTGGGTGACGAACTACTCAAAAAAACAGGGGCGGGTAATTTATTTATGGTATTTGGCGAACCAGATATTGAGTTAAAACGCCAAGATGGTAAGCTAGTAGTCACCTTAAAAGGCTTAGATATTTACGATCCCACTACAGGAGAAATTCGCAGCAGTTCGCCTGATGATATTGCTTGTTGGTTTATTGACACCGACTACAATGAGGAAAGCTTTTTTGTGCGTCATGCCTACTTTACAGGTGCTAACCAACCCTATGAAAAATTAAAGCGGGCGCTAAAAGCGGAAATTGATGAAGATGCTTGGAGTCAGATATATTCTACTACTAGCCGTCCTTTTGATCCCCCCAAAGGCAAGAATGGTAAACCGGGAAAGATTGCGGTTAAGGTGATTAACCACTACGGGGATGAAGTGTTAAAAGTGTATGAAAGTCTTTAGAACTTTTGCGATCGATCGACCATAATATTTTGGTCAGGGCGGGTTTTTGAGATTGTCAATTATTGGCAGATATTGTTGGTGAACCCGCCCCTACAACAATTACGATCTATCTTGATATTCATCAATCCCAAAGAAACCGGGTTTTTTACTGAATTTGCGGGCTGCGACGGAGGATTTTCGTCAAAAACCCGGTTTCTGACCACCCGTGGTAAGTCCTAAATTTGAGACTTGAGAACATTAGAAGCCGATGGTGGGATTTGAACCCACGACCGTTCGATTACGAATCGAATACTCTACCCCTGAGCTACATCGGCACAGACAATTTTGGATTATAGCACAACTATAGCGAAAAAAGCAACGAGTTGTAGAATTTAATTGAAAATTCCACAACTCCTAGCTCACCAACAGTTAAACGGTCACTTCCGTGTCAGTTGAGCCGCCTCTGGCCCCGGAATAAACCAAACCCCGCTGCATATCCAGCGTCAGCATAGTTCCGTCCCGAATTACCCGCGTGGCATTCTTGACGCCCACCATCACCGGCACGCCCAAGCGCAAACCGATAATCGCGGCGTGAGAAGTCAAACTGTCCTCCTCCGTCACTACACCTGCGGCTTTCCGAATCATCTCGACAAAAGCAACACTTGTGTGTTCCACTACCAAAATTTCTCCAGCGTGGAAATTGCCTACATCGGCAGCAGTGCGAGCAACCCTGGCCATGCCACTCACCGATCCCAAACCGACACCGGTGCCTTTGCCTAGAACTGCTGTCACTACTTCAACTTTGATCAAATCCGTCGATCCGGCAACCCCTTGCAGAGTACCGGCGGTCATTACCACTAAATCTCCGTCGGAGACTAACTCTTTTTCCTGGGCGACTGTCATGGCAGAGTGAAATGTCTGGCCTGTGGAGGGCAAATCCAACACCAGCAAGGGTTTGACTCCCCATACTAATTGCAGTTGTCGGGCTACGTCTACGTGAGGAGTAACTGCCAAAATCGGAGTTTTGGGTCGGAACTTCGAGACATTGCGGGCTGTGGCGCCGGTTTTGGTCAGCGTCATGATGGCGGCCGCGTTCAATTGTTCGGAGATTTGGCTGACTGCTTGACTGATGCCGTTGGGGATCGATCGACCAATATCTTCTACATTCCTAATATTCCGCTTAATTCCTTCCCTCTCCATCCGCACCGCAATTCTCGCCATCGTCGCCACCGCTTCGACGGGGAACTTGCCGACAGCAGTTTCATTCGAGAGCATCACTGCATCAGTTCCGTCAAGAATCGCGTTGGCCACGTCGGAAATCTCGGCGCGGGTGGGACGGGGATTGTTGACCATGCTGTCGAGCATCTGGGTAGCGGTAATTACCGGAATGCCTAGGCGGTTGGAGGTAGCAATCAGCCGCTTTTGCAAAATCGGCACGTCTTCGGCGGGTAGTTCTACTCCCAAATCGCCGCGGGCGACCATCACGCCGTTGCAAAGGGTGAGAATTTCCTCCATTTGTTCGATCGCCTCGTGCTTTTCGATCTTGGCAATCACCGGTACTTGCTTGCCCGCACTGGCAATCAGTTCTTTAATTTCGAGCACATCTTGGGGATTCCGCACAAAGCTCAGGGCCACCCAATCGACACCTTGGTCGAGGCCGAACATTAAATCTTTGCGGTCTTTATCAGTCAGCGCTTTAATTGAGAGGTAAACTCCCGGAAAATTCACCCCTTTGTTGTTGGAAAGCGGCCCGCCGACTACGACGCGGCAGTACAATTCCCGCGCCGCGCGGTCTACTTTTTCGACCAGCATTTCCACTTTCCCGTCGTCAAGCAGAATTACTGAACCCTCTGGAACTTCGTCTGCTAGGGGGTCGTAGGTGACGGAAGAAATGAGTTCGGTGCCTGGAACTTGGCGACTGGTGAGAATGAAAGGATCGCCGTTTTTGACAACTATAGAGCCTGTCTCAAAGCGCCCTAAACGAATTTTCGGGCCTTGGAGGTCTTGGAGGATGGCAACCGGCTGGTTGAGTTCAAAGGAGGTTTGCCGGATTAAGCGAATGCTGCGCTGGTGGTCTTCTTCTGTTCCGTGGGAAAAGTTAAGTCGCAAAGTTGTGGCACCGGCTTCTATGAGCTGACGCAGCACTTGTGGGTCCGAAGTTGCTGGGCCAATGGTGGCGACGATTTTAGTCCGGCGTAGGGCTTTTGGCAATTGCATCAGCGGTGTTCTGGGGAGGCGGGTGGATTTCTTGTTTAAATTTCGGCTAACGTTTCATTTTTGCGCTACAAGCAATGACGCTAGTCTCAACTCTTAAAAATTTTGATAGTCGTCAAAAAAGTAGGTATTGAACAATATATAGAATATCTGACTTTTTACCGATCGGTAATTTTTTCTTCGAGAGCGCTCTTTTTTGCAAATTTTTCCGCTCTCAGGCTTGACATAAATACAGAGATACCCATTTATTTTGTTTGGTCTGCTGAGCTCTTGTGGCTACTCTAGCACTGGTATCCTTGTACAACAGCAATACTTTTTTGCTTGTGCAGACGTTTGTGTCTGGCGATCGAACTCTGTTCTTTCGTGCCTTAAGGCCGAGGTTCCTGACAAAACTTTACTATTGTCAGGCTTGTATCTTATACTACGCAAGTGTGAAATATTAAGGAGTCTTAACAAAGATGTCGGAGGCAGGACGGCCGCTGACAGTGCCGAAAGAGTTTCTGAGTCCTCCCGGTGACTTCAATCCGACACTGCTGCTGTTTTTGAGTGCAGTAGTGATTATCGTGATTTCTAACTTGGGTTTCTGGTGTTGGGGATGGCCGCAGTGGTGCTGTTTTACGCTGAACGTGTTGGCGTTGCACATGGCTGGAACTGTGATTCACGATGCGTCTCATAATGCAGCCCATCGCGATCGCACAGTTAATGCTATTTTGGGACACGGTAGCGCGCTGATGTTGGGTTTTGCTTTCCCGGTGTTTACGCGGGTACATATGCAGCATCACGCCCACGTTAATGACCCAGATAACGATCCAGACCATTATGTTTCGACCGGCGGGCCTTTGTGGTTGATTGCTGCGAGGTTTTTTTACCACGAGATTTTCTTTTTTAAGCGCAAACTGTGGCGGAAATACGAACTCTTGGAATGGTTTCTCAGCCGTTTGTTTGTCGTAGCGGTGGTGTATATTGCCATTCAGTACGACCATTTAGGTTACGTGCTGAATTTTTGGTTTTCTCCGGCTTTGGTGGTGGGGTTGGCGTTGGGGTTATTTTTTGATTATTTGCCGCACCGTCCGTTTCACGAGCGCGATCGCTGGAAAAATGCCAGAGTATATCCTAGTCCTATTCTAAATATCTTGATTTTGGGGCAGAATTATCATCTGATTCATCACTTGTGGCCTTCCATTCCTTGGTACAATTACAAGCCTGCTTATGAGGCTGTCAAGCCGCTGTTGGATGAGAAAGGTTCCCCTCAAACTTTGGGAATATTGGAAGGGAAAAAGGACTTTTGGAGTTTTATATATGACATCTTTTTAGGGATTAGGCTGCATCACAAAAAAAGCGTCTGATTGACAAAAAACCCGGCTTCTCAAAGAAACCGGGTTTTTTTTCTAATAAAAGCTTTTAAGCATATATCCCCAGGGCAGGTTTTGTCCTGTATCAAGTCCCGTCGTAAAAAATAAACCCACCTGTAATGGTGAGTTAACTTGTGAACAAACCTGACGGTCAACTGAGTACAGTTAGACCGGAGGCTTCTTTTTCCTTTTTTTCAAAGGCTTTTTATAGTGAGGTAGTTCCACCCCCACTTGCCAATATAGTATCAGAGTATTTCCAGATTATCAAGGGATATACAGAAATAATTGTCGGTTTCCGTACCTACACCCGACGAGCCTTTCATCACGCTCGGTAATTCCCAACGGGGTACTTCGCGCAGCGCTCAGATTAATCCCCTTTAAATATACCGAGGGACTTCCCGGCTGGTAGTTAAATCAAGCCCAAATTGATACTCCCCAGGGCTTCAGCCCTGGGGATTCTTGAATGAATCCGAAAACTCAAGGAAGGCGTTATCAAAGCACCTCTATACGCTCAAAACAACTACCAGTACAAAGGGTATTGCAATTGCGCTTACTTTTGTTTTACTTTCGGAGTCCATCACAACGCCAGATAGGTACGCTCCATGTTCACCATTACTTGTTTACCCAGGCAGGGCGTCATGCCGAGACGAGATAACGAGCGGGGTTTCTCCTTAATAAAACACTTCTTCACGTAGATGGTTGTTCTTACTTGCAATTTAATTCTAATACAACCTTTCAATCGCTTGTGTAAAGAAATATTGAAGGCGGTTGAAACCGCAGCCGACTTCCTCCCCGTGTCTAAAGCCAGGGGCACGCCGGGCTCGTTTTTCGGTGAATCTATTATTTTTCCCCAGCCACCGCCACCGCTAAATTCCTATCGGGGCGCAAATTTTGAGCTCCCCGCAAATAAGGATGATAAATTTCAGTATGTGCCGGCCAATTGACGTGAATTAAAAACCGAATGCAGCGTTCCAAAGCACCCTCAACGTGCATTTGCTGTACGTCCAACAAAGGAACATTACACCAGTGAGGACGTTCGCGGGCGATCGCAGCCGGAAACACAGCATCTAAATCGCGAGTAGCAGAAAACGTAGCACTAATAATTAAATCTGGATTTATATCATTTTTTGCTTCTAATTCATCTAATAATTCTCTCACCGCTTCTCGAATTGCTGCCACCGAATTCTCGCTAGCAGTAGTTGCCCCACGAATCCCCCGCACTTGCCACTCCACGCAAATTTCCTCCATATTTTTGTTATTAGTCAGTTGCTAGTAGTCAGTTGCTAGTAGTCAGTTGCTAGTTACAATTACCCATTAGTAATTACCAATTACCACTGTCAACTGACTACTGCCAACTGCCAACTGACTATTTAATCACGGGCGATACATCCACAGCGGCAAACCGCTAGTAGAAAGCTCGAATTCCAGCAAATTCTTGTAAGCTGAAAGCCCGGATATATCCAGACTACTCCCCAAGACACGATTTAGGAAAGGTTTTTGTTTTTCTAGCGTGCAAGACTCGGTTTTTTCCGGGTCGAGGCCTGCGAGTTCGGCGGCAAGGCGGCGAGCGTCCTCTTCTGTTCCCAGTCGATCGACCAAACCCAATTCTAAGGCTTGCTGGCCGGTAAAAACCCGACCATCGGCAAAACTTTTCACTTTCTCAACAGGCAATTTCCGGGCTTCAGCAACGGTTTCCACGAATTGCTGGTAGCTGGTGTCGATCAAGTCTTGCAGAATTTGCTGTTCAGGATCTGTCAATTCGCGATCGAATGCCAAGATATCTTTATACGGCCCCGATTTAATCACCTGAAAAGAAACGCCTACTTTTTCTAACAGCCGTTCTAAATTGTTACCCCGGATAATCACGCCAATGCTGCCAGTAATTGTACCCGGATTAGCAACGATATGCTCGGCTCCCATGCCGATGTAAACTCCGCCAGAAGCTGAAATATTGCCGAAACTGGCAACAATTTTGACTTTTTCGCGCAAACGCTTGAGTGCGCTGTAAATTTCCTGGGAATCGCCGACAGTGCCGCCGGGGCTGTCTATCCGCAGCAGCAAGGCGGGAAATTTGCGTTCTTCAACGGTTTTGAGAGCTTCTAGCACTCGTTTACGGGTTTCTCCGGCAATGGCTCCGGTGATTTCGATACGGGCGATTTGTTTGCGGTAGCGGGGCTTGAATGGCCAAATCATGGGCAGTTTACAGGCAAGGTGAAATTTTGTAGCTAACTTCTAGTGTGCCTTATTCATCGGGTTAGATGTTGTGCCTGTGTTCGCAACAGGCAAGATGCCTGTTGCACAAGAAATTGCTTGATTGTGGAACAGGCATCTTGCCTGTTCCAGATTGGCGGCAACAGGCAAGATGCCTGTTGCACAAGAAATTGCTTGATTGTGGAACAGGCATCTTGCCTGTTCCAGATTGGCGGCAACAGGCAAGATGCCTGTTGCACCTTGATTTTGTGGAACAGGCATCTTGCCTGTTCATCATGGTGGCAACAGGCAAGATGCCTGTTCCACCTTGATTTTGTGGAACAGGCATCTTGCCTGTTCATAATGACCGAGATTTGTGCGATCGCACTTAACCCAACACCAATATATAATTGTAAAAATTGCTTAACAAAACTACATCATCCCCACGAGAATCAATCTCATCAATTATTTGGAGTCTCCCCCATGCAGTTAAAACTTACCGATTCAAAATTGCCTTTTGCCCCGCTGTTGCTAATTGCGCCGTTTTTCCTGTGGGGAACCGCGATGGTAGCGATGAAGGGGGTGATGCCGCACACAACGCCGCTGTTTGTGGCATTCGTGCGTTTAGTACCTGCGGGGGTGTTGGTGCTGCTGGCGGCGGCATTCATGGGAAAACCGCAGCCGCAGGGTTGGAAAGCTTGGCTGTGGATTTCGCTGTTTGCTTTGGTTGACGCTACTTTGTTTCAAGGCTTTTTAGCCGAAGGTTTGGCGAGAACCGGTGCCGGCTTAGGTTCGGTGATGATTGATTCTCAACCGCTAGCAGTGGCGATTTTATGTTTGTGGCTGTTTCAAGAAAAAATAGGTTTTTGGGGCTGGTTAGGATTAGTTATTGGCGTTGCGGGCATCAGTTTAATTGGGTTGCCCGATGGCTGGATTGTGGGGCTTTTTCATCCTGAAAACAGGGAGGTTTCTGCGGGTATCGAACAGTTGTTTCAGGGTGGAGAATGGTTGATGCTGTTGGCTGCTTTGTCGATGGCTGTGGGTACGGTTTTGGTGCGCTGGGTTTGCCGTTATGTTGACCCGGTGGTGGCGACTGGTTGGCACATGATTTTGGGCGGTTTGCCGCTGTTGGCAATTTCGGCTGCAACTGAGTCTGAACAGTTTGTGAATATCGATTTTTCGGGCTGGATGGCGTTAGGTTATTCTACTGTTTTCGGAAGTGCGATCGCCTACGGTTTATTCTTTTATTTTGCTTCAAGTGGCAGTTTAACAAGTTTGAGTTCTTTAACTTTTTTAACGCCTGTATTTGCTTTGCTGTTCGGCAATTTGTTCTTGGGCGAAGTGCTCAATCCGCTGCAATCGATGGGGGTTGGGCTGACTTTGGTTAGTATTTATTTGATTAACCAGCGGGATACTTTGGGTGAAAAGTTGCGAAAAGTGCGGCACGGTGAAGCGAGTGCAGAAGTTGAAGCAACAGGATTGTTAGAGTCGTCTGAGTTGAATTCTGTAGAATTACCCGTGCAGTTGCGGGTTAGCGAATTGGAATCAGAAGTTTAGCGCTTTGAGAAATTTAGGGAGAATCAGTTAATTCAATAATTAACTGATTTGGAGTTAAAATCCTAGGAGTATTAACCGGAAAATCTCGCGGGTTGCGGGTGACAATGACATCAATTAGATTGATTACAGCAGTGCTGTACTGAATCGCATCTTCAAAATCCTTAAATTTGCAAGTTAATGCAATTGAAATAACAGAGTTATCTACTGTTGCTACTTGACAAAATGTGGCTAGCTGCCGCAAAAAATCCAGCGTCCAATCGCGGCCTCTGTCTCTGCGGATAATATAGTAAAGGTCGCTAAAAGTTGAGGCTGAAATATAGCCTTGAATTTGTGCTTCTTCAACAAAAGTTAAAATGCGATCGCTCTCAGCAAAGAAAGGTTCTCGTTCGAGCGCAACATCTACTATTATATTGGTGTCTATCAGGATTTTCACAAGTTATGTTTTTCCTTTAAATATTCCCATTTTGCTTGTTTGTCTGGATCGTCAAAATCCAGCGGTTCCGGTACAGTATCTCGATCGAATAAACCTTGAAATGCCTTCACGTTAGTTTTAAACTTTTTTTTAGGTGCTTCAGGCGCGATCGCATTTTCTGACGCACTGGCTTGTTTAACCGTATCAGGTAGCTGCAAGACGATGATTTCTACATCTCCCGGCGGCATATTCACAGGTTCCACAACTACCAAGTTGCCAGTTGCATCGATTTTACCTCTAAGTTTGTATGCTTGCATGGTAATCTCCGATAACTATGTTTCTATTATATGACATAATAACTTGCTTCCTTACCAATCCTCTTCATCACCACTCTTAATGCCTCTGCTTTGAATCTCTTCTAGAAAAGTTTTTAAACTGGGATTTTCTGCGTAATGCTTCATCAAAACTTTATGCTTGCGATATTGTTCTGAAATTACTCGATAATATTCAGGATTTTTAGCATTAGCGTCGATCGTAAACTTGTGTTTTTTCGGAAGTTCCAGATTTAAAGTATCGAGACAGTTCTTAAATTTAGATTTTTTCTTTTGGTCGGTATAATACAGTGGAAGCAACCAACACTCAATAGAATGTACGGAGATTGCAAATATAATTTTTTGTTGATATTTGCTGTAAAAAATATCGCCGATCGCACCCCTAAACTTTTCAATAACTTTTTCAATTAACTGCTGAGGAGTAAATTCACCGTTTTCATCTTGCTTGGGGATATTATAATCTTCTGAAACATCCGTATCTATTTGGATAATGATATAGTCAATAAATTGCAATGCTTCTTGAAAATCTCTTGACTTACAATAATCAAAAACTAGAGTCCAGCCGCCGTATGTGGATTTATTCTCATTGTCTTTATCTCTTTCTGGTTGAAGTTGTCTGATATCTAAATCTGGACTATTGAAATATCCAGCTAAAATATTTTCAATAACAATCTGGTCAGTAAGTCCCTCTGTAATCAATCCAAAACTAATCATATTAAAAATTTTTAGGAAGTCCGCCGATATAGCCCCTCAAAAACGCCTCTGATAATTTCACAGGTTCTTGTCCCTCCAAAGGTTTAGGTTTGAGAATGCGTCTAGCTTTAGTGTAACCTAATTGATTGCGGGAAATCACAAACAGTCGCTGTTCGTCATCATCTAAATCCAAGCCGTCCAAAACTGCCGGGTTGTGAGTTGTAAAAATGACTTGTTTGTCGTGTTTTTTGGCTAATTCGACTAATTCTTGCATTAATCGGCGGCACAATCTGGGATTGAGAGAAGCATCAATGTTATCTATTGCGAAAAATTTAGGTGTGAGTTCACTTACGAACAAGGTAAAGTAAAAGAGTAAAAACAAAAAGCCTTCATTCGAGCTTCTTTGGTCGAAATAACTTAAATCAGTATCTAAGTACCTATCTTGGATTTGGATAGAAGTTTGCATTGCTGCTAAATTCTGAGAAACTTCAAAATCTTTAAACCAATCTATCAATCGCAGATTTTCTTTGATTTGATTGAGTTTATCTGGGTTTTTGTCTGCACTCAAGACATTTATAAGTTTAAATAAGCCTTCGCCATTAATGCCTAACGGTTGAATTTGCCCTTCTTTTTCAAAAGTTCGTAACGCGGGATTTTCAGGAGAGTAAATTACAAATTGATTTAAAAAAAGTATTTCAATAAATGATTTTGCATCCTTTTTAAGGCTTAAAAAAAAATCTTCGGAAAGCTCCGTTTTTTCTTCTAAAATAGATATTAATTTGTTTCGACCGCCATATTTTTGAACCACCTGATTAACAGCATTCTTGAGAGAGGTTTCAGTATTACCCAAAAAGGTTTTACTAAGCCACTGAGAATAGGGAGAATTATCATTTTCTAAAATACAACTGAATGGTTGTCCTTCATTCCCTCTTAACTCAATTTTGATATCTTTAATCAAATTGTCAATTTCAAAGGCCGATCGCATTAATTGAGGTTCTGTCACTCTGATGCCCCGAGAAGCTAAAAACTCGTTATCCAGCTTGTCATCAGCCGCAGCAGAAGCAAGGGCGATCGCCTCTAGGATATTACTCTTTCCGCAGCCATTTTCACCGATCAATACAGTTACTCGTCCTAATTCTAGCTTCAGCTTTTGAATGGACTTATAATTTTCGATTCTGACTTCTCCAATCATAATTCAATCCCATATAATCTTAATGTACTCATTGTATCTCCGATCGCATGAATCTCAAAGAACGCTTGCACAGCCATCTGATTCAAATTGTACGCGATCGCAACCCATACCTCGCATCCGAAGGGCATTTTTATGCCCAGCAATACATCCGCGAACAGTTGGCACAGTGGGGAACTGTAGAAATTGACGATTTTTCCGTGCGCGGCCGAATTCATCACAATTTGATTTTGGATTTACCCCCCCTCAGTCCCCCCCTTGCTAAGGGGGGGAAGCAAGAAAAGAAGCAAGAAAAGCCGATCGTAATTGGTGCTCATTACGATACTGTACCCGGATCGCCTGGGGCCGATGATAATGCTACTGGTGTTGCTGTTTTGCTGGAACTCGCAAGGGATATCGCATCTGGGCCGCTCAAATATCCAGTGCAATTAGTCGCCTTTGATATGGAAGAATACGGTTATTTGGGAAGCAGTCATCATGCAGCTAAATACAAGCAACAGCAAAAGTCAATCCGCTTAATGATTTCTTTGGAAATGTTGGGCTATTGCAACCATAATCCTAATTCTCAAAGCTATCCCGCTGGATTGAAATATTTTTATCCAAAGAGTGGCAATTTTATTGCTTTAATTGGCACTTTGCGGACGGTTCCCGATTTGGTTAATTTGAGTGGCAAAATTCGCAAATCTGGTCAGCCCTGCGAGTGGCTACCTGTGCCGAATCGAGGTTTAATTGTGCCGGATACTCGCCGCAGCGATCATGTTCCTTTTTGGGATAATGGTTATCCGGCTATTATGGTGACTGATACTGCTAATATGCGAAACCCGCATTATCATCGAGAAAGCGATAGGATTGAGACTTTGGATTTGGATTTTCTGGCGGGTGTTTGTCAGGGGTTAGTCAAGGGCATCCGACATCTATAATTAACACGATCGAGCGCCTGCTAGTTTGATTGACCAGAAATTATGACTTTTATGACCCGAAGTTATGAGTTTTATGAATTGACTCGAACAGAAGTTTGTTGAATACTTGTAAATTAATCAAGCAAAAATTTCAAAAAAAAGAGATATGAATCCTACTTCTCCCGATCGCACTCGCTGGCAATTTTGGATCGATCGCGGTGGCACTTTTACCGATATTGTCGCCAACAGCCCCGACGGTAAATTAGTCATTCACAAGCTGCTATCGGAAAACCCAGAACGCTACACCGACGCAGCAGTGCAAGGAATTCGCGACATCTTAGGAATTGCCGCAGATGTTCCTATACCCGCTGCACAAATTGAAGCGATTAAAATGGGGACGACGGTGGCGACAAATGCTTTGCTGGAACGAAAGGGCGATCGCACAATTCTGTTAATTACTAAAGGTTTCGGCGATGCGCTGAGAATTGGCTATCAAAACCGCCCGAATATTTTCGCGCGTCACATTGTTTTGCCCCAGATGCTGTACGATCGAGTTATTGAAGTTGCGGAACGCTACAGCGCCCAAGGTGAGGAGTTAACTGCTGTAAATCCCGAGTTTATCCCGTGTTTGCAGCAAGCATACGAGGAGGGAATTCGCAGTTGTGCGATCGTATTCATGCACGGCTACCGCTACTCGGAACATGAAAAACAAGTTGCTAAAATAGCGAAAGAAATTGGCTTTACTCAAATTTCAGTATCTCACGAAGTTAGCCCGCTGATGAAATTAGTTTCGCGGGGAGATACTGCGGTTGTCGATGCTTATTTATCTCCGATTTTACGGCGTTATGTCGAACAAGTAACCAGTCAATTATCTGTAGGGGCGGTGCCCCCGTGCCCGCCCTCCTCCTCCTCCCCGTGCCCGTCCCCTAAATTAATGTTTATGCAATCGAACGGCGGCTTAGTGGACGCCGCACAATTTCAAGGAAAAAACAGTATTTTATCCGGGCCTGCTGGGGGAATTGTGGGTGCAGTTCAAACGAGCAAAAAGGCAGGTTTTGAGAAAATTATTACCTTTGATATGGGCGGAACTTCCACAGATGTTGCCCATTTTAACGGCGAATACGAACGCGAATTTGAGACGGAAATTGCTGGGGTGAGATTACGATCGCCCGTGATGGCAATTCACACTGTAGCAGCCGGCGGCGGTTCAATTGTCTTTTTTGACGGGGCTCGCTACCGCGTCGGGCCGGAGTCTGCAGGGGCCAATCCTGGGCCGGCTTGCTATCGCAAAGGCGGCCCCTTGACGGTGACTGATTGCAATGTGATGTTGGGGAAAATTCAACCGGATTTTTTCCCTAAAGTATTTGGATTGAATGGAGATTTGCCGATCGCCCCTGACGTAGTAAACCAAAAATTCGGGCAATTAGCGGGGGAAATTGGGGGCGAGAGGACGGCGGAACAGGTGGCGGAGGGTTTTTTGGCGATCGCCGTGGAAAAGATGGCAAATGCTGTCAAAAAAATCTCGCTTCAGCGCGGTTACGATGTTTCGGAGTATACATTGTGCTGTTTCGGCGGTGCGGGCGGCCAACACGCTTGTGCGATCGCCGATAGTTTGGGGATGAAACGGGTGTTTATTCACCCTTATGCGGGTGTGTTGTCGGCTTACGGTATGGGTTTGGCTGATGTGCGGGCTATTCGCGAAAGGGCGATCGAGCAACAATTAAATGGAGAATTATTACCTGATTTACATTATATTTTAACAGAATTGGAGGCTGAGGGCAAGAGGGAATTGAACCGCAGAGGCGCAGAGAACACAGAGAATGAGTCAGAGGTTTTAGTTGTTAGCAAGTTGCGCTTAAAATATCAGGGAAGTGACTCGGTTTTGGCGGTCAATTTTGCTGACAATATTGAGGTAATGCAGGCTGAATTTGAAGCGGCACACCGACAGCGTTACAGTTTTATTATGCCAGAAAAACCGCTGATTGTGGAAGCGGTTTCCGTGGAAGTTGTAGAAAGAATGAATGTCCAGGAAGCATCCACAAATTCCCCCTCTGGTGGCACGGGCATCTTGCCTGTGCAACCAATTTCAACCGTGCAAATGTATGTTGCTGGCGGGTGGCGGGAAACGCCTGTTTATCAGAGAGACGATTTGCGATCGCACGACTGCATTAGCGGCCCTGCTATGATTGTTGAGGCAACGGGAACCAATATCATAGAACCGGGCTGGGAAGCGGAAATAACCGAAAATAACGATCTAATTTTGAACCGCAGATGCACGCAGATGGAGACAGATAATATCGGCGTTCATTCGCGTTTATCTGCGGCTAAATCCGATCCGGTTTTGCTGGAAATTTTTAATAACTTGTTTCGGGCGATCGCGGAACAAATGGGCGTCACATTGCAAAACACAAGTTCCTCAGTCAACATCAAGGAACGTCTCGACTTTTCCTGTGCAATTTTCGACAAAAAGGGGCAATTAGTTGCCAACGCGCCACACATTCCCGTACATCTCGGCTCGATGAGCGAAAGCGTTGAAGCTTTAATTTTAGCACAAAGCAATGCGATTCAACCGGGCGATGTTTATGTTTCTAACAATCCCTACAACGGCGGCACGCATTTACCAGATATCACCGTTATTACTCCAGTATTTGCTCATGATTCCTCCCTTCCTTTGTTTTATGTTGCCTCGCGGGGACACCACGCCGACATCGGCGGCATTACTCCCGGTTCCATGCCTCCCAACAGTACAACAGTAACCGAAGAAGGTGTATTGCTTGACAATTTCCTGTTAGTAAGCGAGGGCAATTTTCGAGAACAAGAATTACTACAACTTCTGACAGCGGGGAATTTTCCGGTTCGCAATTCTGCTCAAAATATAGCCGATTTGCAAGCACAAATTGCTGCTAACAAGCGCGGCGCAGAAGAGCTGATCAAGATGGTAGAACATTATGGATTAGAGACTGTGCAAGCTTATATGGGCTTCGTACAAGACAATGCTGAGGAGTCGGTACGCAGGGTAATTGATGTTTTGCAAGATGGCGAGTTTACTTATCCGATGGATAGCGGCGGACAAATTAAGGTAGCGATTACAATTGACAAATCTGCGCGCAGTGCAAAAATAGATTTTACTGGCACTTCTGCTCAACAAACCAACAATTTTAATGCTCCCGCAGCCGTGTGCAAAGCCGCTGTTTTGTATGTTTTCCGCACCTTGGTAGATGACGATATTCCTCTAAATGCGGGCTGTTTGAAACCTCTCGAAATCATCAATCCCGAAGGCTGTATGCTGAATCCTCGCTATCCAGCGGCGGTGGTTGCCGGAAATGTAGAAACATCGCAAAATATTACCGATGCTTTGTATTGTGCGTTGGGAGTGATGGCGGCTTCTCAGGGAACTATGAATAATTTTACCTTTGGAAATCAGCGCTATCAATATTATGAAACTATTTGCGGCGGTTCTGGTGCTGGTGCAGATTTTGATGGTACGGATGCGGTTCAAACTCACATGACTAATTCGCGTTTAACCGATCCAGAAGTATTAGAATGGCGGTTTCCGGTGTTGTTAGAAAGTTTTGCAATTCGGGCTAATAGTGGGGGGAATGGATCTCATCGCGGCGGTAATGGAGTGGTGCGGCGAGTACGGTTTCGGGAGGCGATGACGGCGGGAATTTTATCGGGGCGGCGGGTGATTTCTCCCTACGGTTTGAATGGGGGGGAAGCGGGAAAAGTTGGGCGGAATTATGTTGAGAGATTTGATGGAAATGTTGAGGAGTTGGGAAGTACGGCGAGTGTGGAAATGCGATCGGGGGATGTGTTTGTCATTGAGACTCCTGGTGGCGGCGGTTATTGTGGTTGCAGGGAAAGTTAAAAGAGGATTACATTTTTTAATGTTAACAGATCTCTTTTTTATGCTAGACTTGGTTTACCAAATAAATTTAAACACAATCTATAATACCGCTGGTGTAAAAAATGGAAGGCGATCAACTATCTCTACCTTTATTTTCAGAAGAACCAAATAACTCAGAAAATTACTTTACTCGAAAACGGTCATGGTCAGCATCGAAACATCGGATACTGCTAAGGTATATTCAGTCTTATTGTTACACTCTCGGTGGTAACGAAAATTATCAATCAGAGCATCTAAATTATGTCGATGGGTTTGCAGGAATAGGAAAATATACAGAAGGAAGAGGAATTGAAGACTTTGTAAATACTTCAAAATTTTGGTCAAAATATAAACATGAGTTTGACAATACTGATGGTTCACCATTAATAGCTCTAAAATGTGCGAAACTATTCAAACAAGAAAATCGTGTAAATTTAAGATGTTTTTTTATAGAATCTAAGCCTAATTTCAATAAAAAGCTTCATCAGAATTGTGAATCTGTAGCTGAAAAATTGTCATATAAAATATATAAGCCTCAAACATTTGAAATTGCTTTTCCTGAGCTAAGGAAAGACTTAGAAAATTATCCTACATTATTTTTTCTTGATGCTTTTGCTGTTAAAGGAATGAGTTTCGATAATATATGCAATATAGGAAATCATGTAAGCCAGCATAAGGGCGAGCTATTTTTATTGTTTCACAATATACAAGTAGCTCGTCATGCTGGGCATTATAAAACTACTTATGCTGATTCTGAAAAACAAAAAACTGCCGAGAGTTATATGAAAAATTTGACTAAGCTTCTAGGTGTTAATTCTGATATACAGTGGAAACCAAAGTGGCTGGAACTAAAAAATGAGCCTCAAAAATTTGAAAGGTGGGCGCTGGAATACTTAAAAGAAAGAATGAGAAAAGAAGGCGGTTTTAGAGGTGTAACTAGCTTTGAAATTAAGGAGACTTATAATGATGTCAGACCTCAATACAGTATTGTAGTCGGCAGCAATCATCCTGAAAAAGCATTTGGTCATTTTCTGAATGATTTTGTTTGTGATGAAGATAAATTATTATTTTTTCAAGATAATTATCAAGGAATTGAAAAATTTCTTGATAAAGAATGGGAAGCCGAACAGAAAAGACGCATCGCTATAATTAAAACACAATCTATCCAAATCTTGCGTGAAATCAAATCTGAATGGAAATCTTTTGAAGATGTAATTACTCATATTATTTTAAAATTGAATGATTTGGGTTGTTTAAAAAGAACTCAGCATTACAACGATATTCTCGGTTCACTGTATCAAGAAGGGATGTTAGAGATACAAAAACCTGGTTCTAAAAAGCCTTACACACTAAATAGTTTGCTAAAAATAGTAGAATAATATGATTATTAAATTTTAGTTGTAATAATTTAGCCTCTGTTACTAGCATTTATTTATCTTCGAGCACCGAAGCAATTTTTGTCTCTGTTTATTCTCAGCTTTTGGCATCTCATCCCAAATTTTATCATCGAGAAGTCTCCCAGCAGCTTTAGGTGTTCTACCTCCCCATTGCTTGAAGAAAAACGCTACTTCAGCATCCTGACACTGATCCCGAATACTTTGTGCCCATTCTGCTTGCATTGGACGGTGTTTTTGTCCCGACTCTCCACCAACTATTACCCAGTGAATTCCGGTTAAATCAAGCTGTAACGACCCTAAAAGTGGTTCACAGGATAAAAAGCGTACCTTTGCATTGACTTGTCGCAAAGAATCCACACGATGAACATAATTTTGATTTTCAACAGACACGCCCATCCAAATATTATCAGACCATTCAAGTTGAGGGGCTAACTCTACTAAACGTTTATCTCGCTTGGTAAGGATTTGATAAATGTGGTGAGGAGTTTCACGCATTACATCAAAGACTTGTTTCAAAAACTCAAGAGAAACATCTTCATGGAACAAATCGCTCATTGAATTAACAAAGATGCGACTAGGCTTTCGCCAACCCCTAGGTTCGTTCAAACGCTTTGGGTGTTCTGTTAAAGTAAACCCATTAGGGAAATTAGTATGAAACCGTTTTGTTAATGCTTCAGCATAACAATGTGTACAACCAGGACTGACTTTATCGCAGCCAGTTGTTGGATTCCATGTTCTGTCGGTCCATTCGATACCAGTATTAATGCTAGACATACCAATAATTTACCATTTAAACAACATTTGTAGGTGACGGTGAACAAATAAGATTAGCTCTACTAATTGAGGTTGATTCAGCCTCACCTACAACTTAATTATATAATTTATTGACTGAAATATCAACATATTTTTTAAGCACTTGCATCAAATGTATATCGTGTTGTAGAATCGGGCTGCACCCGCATTTATTCCCACAACCTTTCCAGAACAATTGTGCAAACACCTAATTTTTCCGAATTCAACCATCCTGTGGTCAAATCCCTGTTCCATCACAGCGACCAGGAATTATTGACTCTGTTTCAAAACCATCCCGATCAGGGTCGCTTCTTCACGGCGATTTTTTGTCGCTATGCTCAAATTGTACACTCCCTGATTCGCCATTCCGTACGATCGCCCGTACAAGGCGATTACCTGTTTGCCCACACTTGGCTGCACATCTATCACGAACTGCGAGGCCTCGATTTGCGCCGCGAAATCCAAGAGTCTGATGGCGAAAATCTCAGTCTCCAAAACTGGCTGATTAATGTCACGGCTATCTGCATCAATCAAGCCGAATTGCCCCCTGTTGAGTCGATTCACTATTCTTTGCAATCGGCTTCGCCTCCCCTCTGGTGTTACGTCAAACAAGCCTTAGAATTGTTAGCGCCCCTGCCGCGTTTAGTGGTGTTGATGGCTCAGACTTTCCGCTGGAGCGAAACTCGAATTGCAGCTTATTTGCAAGCAGAAGGCGAAGCTATTTCGCCGGCTCAGGTAAAGGCTTTGCTGCAAAAAGGATATCAAACTTTAGAATCAAATTTGCCGGAGGATATTCGGGCTATTTATCTAGATGAAAATCTCGATTATCAAGAAGCGCTTGTCTAGATATACACGATATAAATCCGCCCTTTCGAGTTGTACGGGCGGGTTTTACCCGAAATATTTGGTAGGACTAACAGCATCGTAAACCCGCCCTTTCGCGAGGAATAAGGAAAAAATGGCAGTTTATCAAGTTCGGTTGGTGAATGAGGCGATCGCGCTCGATCGCACGATCGCAGTACCAGACGACCAGTATATCTTAGATATGGCAGAAGATGCCGGCATCCGCTTGCCGAATGGATGCAAGCAAGGAGAGTGTTCTGCTTGCGTTGTCAAACTGCTGAGCGGTGAAATCGACCAAAGCGAACAAAAGTTTTTGAAGCCCTCAGAATTGCAAGCTGGCTACGCTGTTACTTGTGTGGCTTACCCGCTTTCTGACTGCACTTTGTTAACCCATCAAGAACAAGTTTTATATCAAGCCGCCCTTTACTTTAAGTAATATAAAATCAGTTTTTTACCATCTTTTATTCTAGCCTCGCTGGGCGCGAAATTTCTTTGTAGAAGAGCGAATTATATTCGCCAGTCATATTATGTCCGGTCGATTACCCATAAGGATCGCGAATTAAATAACTTACAATTTTAATTGTTATTGTGGGATGGGCGTCCCGCCCGTCCTTTTTGGACG
>NZ_JAUBUC010000188.1:0-3257 GCF_036705285.1 Microcoleus sp. B4-C1
ATTTTAAATCACCCTAACCTTCCGTCAGTCCTATCCTATGGTACTCTCGCTGCTTAAAAACTGTCCGAAGTATTGCTTAAAGTATCAACAAAAAGTTATTTTGTCAAGTAGTCAAGGGCAGATTTGCCCTCTATTCCCTACCCTTCGCCAACCCCTGCGCGAGCCTGATCGCGCAGGGGTTGGCGCGAACTTAATTTCAACCGCAGATAGCTCGCAGGCCGGACGGCATTACTACAAATAAACGCGGATTTGTAGAATTCATCCGCGTTAATCTGCGGGCACCTCCGGTTAAAAATTAGTTATATTTTGCCAAGTCGAAGGATTTTTCGCTAAAGTGCGATCGAGCAGACAATTCTCAGGTCATCTACGCTATTTATGCCGTACATAACTATCCCTAAACAATTTAGGGAACCTTCCAGGGTCATCAAATCTCAACTTTTTTTACGGCCCAAACGCCTAGCCATTTTTGAAGCTTGTCTGATCGGTTTAATTTCAGGACTCGCTGGGGTTTTGCTAAAGTCAGGAGTCGGATGGCTCGGCAGTTGGCGAGTAGCTACCTCGACATTAATCCCAGCTTGGATATTACTGCCCAGCGTCGGTTTATGCGGCGGCTTGCTGACAGGTTTCTTGGTTGAGCGTTTTGCTCCCGAAACTGCCGGCAGCGGCATTCCTCACGTCAAAGCTGCTCTCGGCGGAGTCAATCTTTCCTTAGATTTGCGAGTAGCTGTCGCCAAACTTCTGACGACTATTTTAGCAGTTGGTTCCGGTTTAACTTTAGGCAGGCAAGGCCCGACTGTGCAAATAGGAGCATCTTTGGCCGGCTGGATAGGTCACTTGATGCCAACTTCCCCAGACTACCGCCGACAATTGATTGCTTGCGGTGCTGCTGCGGGATTGGCTGCTGGTTTCAATACTCCCATTGCAGGAGTTTTGTTTGTAGTTGAAGAACTGCTGCACGATGTTTCGGGATTGACTTTAGGGACTGCAATTATCGCTTCATTTATCGGTGCAGTTGTCTCGCAGCTTTTGGGCGGCGATAGTTTAAATTTGAACCTTCGCGCGTACCAAACCAGTTTTGATGCTCAGGAAATCCCGTTTTATATACTGTTAGGAGTTTTAGCGGGATGGCTAGGAGCTTTGTTCACCAAAGGGATTATTGCTAGCTTGCAATTTAACAGGCGATCGCTCAAATTAGCTTTGCCTGCGCGAATGGCTCTAGCTGGCATAATCTGCGGTTCAGTAATAGCTTTGCTTCCAGCAACTTTCCGCGATCATACGGGTTTACGGGAGTTTATGCTGACAGGCGAAGCAAGCGGCATAACGAGTTTAATTGCTTTTATAGCTCACTTTTTTCTGACAATTATTTCCGCTGCTTCTGGAGCTCCGGGAGGATTGTTTTCCCCTGCCCTAGTTATGGGTTCTGCACTCGGTCACATGGTGGGAATTGTGCAGGCAGATTCCCTGGGTGTCGGTTTGCCGGTAACTTACGCTTTGGCGGGAATGGGAGCGTTTTTTTGTGCGGTTTCTAGGGCGCCGATTACTGCGGTAGTGATTGTGTTTGAAATTACGGCGGATTTCAAATTAGTGCTGCCTTTGATGATCTGTTCTGTAGTTGCTTATTTGGTGGCGGAAAAGGTGGACAGTGGCTCTTTTTACGATCGCCTTTTGGAGTTTAACGGCATTCAACTGACAAAGGCAAAAGCTGCCAGCAATACTTTGAGCGACTTGCACGCAGATGACGTGATGCAGCGCCGAGTTGAAACTCTTTCGAGTCTGCTGACTTTCGATGAAGTGATGCAGGCTTTTTCGCGATCGCACCACCGAGGATTTCCAGTAGTTGAAGATGGCAAATTAGTCGGAATTGTCAGTCAAACCGATTTGGCAAATGCCAGCGATCGCAATTTGTCCGGCAACTCGCTGCTTAAAGAATTTATGACTGTACAGCCGATCGCAGTCAAAGCAAGGGATACTTTAAGCGAGGTATTGTACAGGCTCAACAACTACAATATCAGCCGCTTGCCAGTCGTAGAAGGCCGGCGTTTGGTGGGAATTATTACCCGCAGCGACATTATCCGAGTTGAATCCGATCGCCTCACCGGAGAAACAACCCAGGGCCCGCATCCAGAACCTTCCTATGTTGTCTATCAAACCAGGGCTCCGCAAGTCGGAAACGGCCGCTTATTAGTGCCGCTTTCCAACCCCCAAACAGCACCCGCTTTGCTGCGGCTGGCGGCGGCGATTGCGCGCGATCGTAATTACGAATTAGAATGCCTGCAAATCATCATAGTACCGCGCAACAGTTCCCCCTCCGAAAGCGCAGTGCGGACAACCAAAAGCCGCCGCCTGCTACAACAAGCCGAGCGAATTGTTCGCAATTTGAACTTGCCAGTACACACCCAAATACGGGTAGCTCACGACGTGCCTAACGCGATTTTGGAGACAATTAAGGAGCGACATATCGATTTGATTTTGATGGGCTGGCAAGGCGAATTATCCACAAAAGAACGCATTTTTGGTGATGTGGTGGATACCGTAATTCGGCAAGCAGGCTGCGAGGTTATTTTGGTGAAGTGGAGCGAAAAACTATTAGCAACACGCAAGAAAAATGAGTTTTCTGCCACTTTCAGCGGGCGGAAATATACCTCTATAGAATGGGAGTTAAATCCCGAAAAAGTTGACGGCGCAGATAATCCCCCATTGGCGATATCCTCAGATTCATCAGCGAATCCAGAGACTGAACTTTCCCCGCCGAATTCAGACATTCCAGCCCCAGAATTGGGACTGCACACGCTGATGGGTTTGCACCGCTGGTTGGTGCCTATTCGCGGCAGTTACAAGCAAGCTGCGGCTTTGCGGCTGCTACCTGCTTTGGTGGCTGCGAGTGCTGTACCGGAGATTAAATTGTGTCAGGTTCATCAGCCTTCTGTTGCAGAACCCGATCGCGGAGAATTAAAGCAAGCAGCGGAGTTTATCAAGCGCAGGGTTAGCTGTTCGATAATAGCGACTTCGGTTTGCGCTAAATCGGTTTCTGATGCTTTAATTGATTTGGCTCAGAACGATCAGTGCGATGCGATCGTCCTGGGAGCGAGCCGTGAAGGGCTGCTGAAGCAGGTGATTCACGGGAACATCCCGGAAGCTGTGGCGCGCGGGTGCGACTGTACAGTCATTTTAGTGCGATCGGCCTCTTAGGAATGATAATTAAATAACTTCTACTCTTGAAAGTGGGATGGGCGTCCCGCCCGTCCAAAAAGGACGGG
>NZ_JAUBUC010000043.1:0-58861 GCF_036705285.1 Microcoleus sp. B4-C1
TAATTTTAAATCACCCTAACCTTCCGTCAGTCCTATCCTATGGTACTCTCGCTGCTTAAAAACTGTCCGAAGTATTGCTATCTAATGTTGCCCACTTGGGGCAGGTGTAGGGATCGATCGCGCTTGGAGTCGGAGAGTGCGATCGTCCTATTGTACATCTGCGCGGGGATGCAAGACTCAGAAACTCTGTTTCTGAAAGCAACCAGGTTTTTGTAGTTTGGGCGATCCGCTACAATATGCTAAACCTTGTTAGCTGGCATTGTTCTCTATTCGCCAATAAATGGTTCCAAATTAATAGCCATTAATATTTTGGCTTGACTTCGCCCTTGAGTGCATTTACTCAAAAAGTATTGCGATTTTCAGGGTTATTCGCTAGAATAGCCAACCTGTCACGTAAAAAAATCCCATCAACAAGACAGACATTTCCCACATCCGCTTATGACCATTGCCTATACTCCACCTTGGCTGCTGAACAACGGCCTATTAATGACGTTGTACACCGCATTAAGGGCTAGTCGCCGCTGGGAAAAGACGATCGCTGACCCAGAGCCCCCTTACCGAGAACACATCTTTACTGGTGCCTGTGGAGTCCCGATTTTCGGCTGGGTTGCCATCCCCGAAAATCCCCGATATACCATTGTCGGCACTTACGGCATTACTGGCGATCTGGATAATCAATGGTATCTCAAGCTACTAGGCCGTAAAGCTTATGCCCAAGGCTGTGCAGTGGTGTTATTTGACTGGCGAGCTCACGGCAAAACTGCCCAACTCTCTCCCACCCTGACTTCTGATGGCTTATACGAAGGCGAAGATTTCGTTCGGATTGCTGCGGCTGCTAAAGAAATGGGATGTCCCGCCCCTTTTTGGTTCACGGGTTATTCTCTGGGCGGACAATTAGCCTTGTGGGCTGTAAAATCAGCTCAGACGATCGCAGATTGGGGGCCGGACTTAGGGCTCGAAGAGTCAGAACTAGCAGGCGCGGCGGTGATTTGCCCCAGCTTGGACTCGAACCGTTCTCTGTCTTATCTAGTTAAAGATGAGTGGGGGAAATTTTTAGAAAAAGCGATCGCGCGACAGTTAAAAAAACTAGCAAAAAACATCGCCGCATCGCATCCAGGGGCGATCGATCCTGCCGCCATTGAACGCGCCAACAGCATTTGGGGCTTTGACCACGAACTGGTAATTGGCCCGTTAGGTTTCTCCTCTGTGGAAGAATACTATGAGGCTAGCAGCGCTCTACACATTTTGCCTCACCTCAAAAAACCCACTTACATCCTTTATGCAGCCGACGATCCGATGTTTGACCCGGTGCTTGTCCCTGAGTTGCAAGCCATTGGCGCGAACAATTCTGCCTTAGAATTAGTGGTGACAGCCTACGGCGGTCATGTTGGGCATATCAGTAGTAAACGTTGTCAGCATCAATTTGGTGATAGCGATCGGTGGTGGGCATGGAATCGGATTTTACAGTGGTTCGATGCCTTGAGTGTTGATTAAGATTATCAAATAAAACCTTAACACTCCTCGGCAATAGTTGCGGGGAGGAAAGGATTAGGGGGTTTAATCCCTCCAGTCCCGAAGGTTAAAAATCTTTCGCAAAAACACCAGACATCTGGGTGCAAGCTGAATGGATTACTGAGACACAATTGTGCATAATTTGCACAGCCAATTGACTTAACCTCGATGTGACAACAGCATAAGGATTAGAAGCAATTTTAGTTAAAAACTGGTGAATAAATATCGATTAATTTATTCGTTTTTTTGCGAATTGTGTCAGCTATTAACTAGGTAAAACTAAAGCTCCAACTCTCAATCTAATCAAACCGCAAATTGCGATAATTACTCTCTGGTATTTAGAGTTCGCTGTAGTTGGCTAGCATTGTTAGTGTTATCATCCCACGTCCTTGATTGATGCCCTCGTCCTCGGCAACAACAAACAGCACCGCCTCGTACAAAATCTTATTTTAGTTGAGAGACGGGGCGATCGCATCAAAACCAAAGAAACCGGGTTTTTGGGCGTGGCTGTCAGTTTTAACGAAGTATTTTCGTCAAAAACCCGGTTTCTGACTGCCTGCGCGTCAAACAAAAGAAACTAAAGAAACCGGGTTTTTGGGCGTGGCTGTCGGTTTTAACGAAGTATTTTCGTCAAAAACCCGGTTTCTGACCACCCGGCTTCGATTTTCAGCTTTTAGAGAGAGGTAAAAACTCGCCCGATCGCTACACTATTAACTAGGAACTCAGCAATTTTGGAGAAGAGGTGAATTGAAATTCGTTTCCGACCCGCAAATAAAAGTCAAAATCCGCAAAATGAACGAGCGGGTGCGGTGGCAAGAACAGTCGATCGTCGATCGGGGAATCGACCAAACTCGGATGGTTTTGGAATCTCCAACCACCGACTCTCCAGAGTTTTCGTTTTTAGTCGTAGGCGACAGCGGCACGGGAAATCACCGCGGCTACAATCCCCAGCGGCAGATTGCCGAACAGATGGTATCCGAGCGCGAAACTTGCCGTTTCGTCCTCCACACGGGCGATGTCGTTTATCTCGTCGGTTCCAGCGAATATTACTTGCAAAACTTTATTCGCCCCTACCGAGAATTTATAGTCGGCGGCGAGCATCCCTCTCGGATTGCCTACGATCGCATGGTGTTTAACTTTCCGTTTTTGCCCGTACCGGGAAACCACGACTATTACGACTTGCCCATAGTCTACGGGATTCTTTCAGCGACAGCTTTGCCGCTGCGGCGGCTGTTGGGTTCCAAGTTGGATCTCGATGTCGGCTGGCACGGTTCCGATCGCGGAAATGCCTACGCCAAAGCGTTTCTCGACTACCTGCAAGCTCACAAAATGCCGGGAGAACTCGATCGCCACCTAGACGCCCACTACACCGCCAGCACCAGCACAGGCCGCTGCATCCGCTACCAACCCGGACGCTTTACCCGCTTACCCAACCGCTACTACACCTTCCGCAGCGGCGGCATCGACTTCTTCGCCCTCGACTCCAACACCTTCAACGAACCGTTACCGATCCCGAAAACCAAACAGGGCGACATTCGCCGCCAGGATTTGGAACTCGATCGGCAGAAGTTGGAACAAGAAAAATTGGCAATGCTCGAAATGTGCGATCGGCTCAACCCCCAAATTCCCGAGGAAGACGAACAGCTAGACGACTTGGGCGCCAAGTTAGAGCAAGTTGACGAAATGTTGATGGATATTGACAAACAACTGTCGTCGCACAAAACAGCCGCCACAGACGTTGAACAGCTCGAATGGCTGAAAAAAAGGCTGATTGCGTCTTGGGCTGATTCCGAGGTGCGGGGGCGGGTAATTTACCTGCACCATCCCCCCTACGTGACAGAGGCGACAAAGTGGAATCAAGCTCAAACTTTGGCGGTTCGGTTGCGATTGCGCGAGGTGCTTGACGGGGTAGCCGATGCAGTTGGGGAAATAGCGCGGGGGCGTCCGCTAGTAGATTTGGTGCTGACTGGCCACGCTCACTGTTTGGAATACCTGCGGACTGGGGATACTGGACACGGCGACTCTGGGATTAATTGGATTATCTGCGGGGGAAGCGGCCACAGTCTCCGCCGCCAGCGCCCGGAAGGGCCGATGTTGCAGGAAGCATTGAGTCCTGAAGCTTATCGATTGGCGCGTGAGTCTGGTTCCGAAACAGCCAGCCGACGGGTAGCGGAATCTTTGCTATTTGTCGGCCGCAGCGGCCAAGGTTCCCACAAACGCCGTCCTTATTCGTGTTTGCGGATTGATGTTCTCGATGGGTGTCCCCCGAAGTTCCGCATCCGACCTTTGATTGTCGAACGATTTGAGGGGAAATGGCAGGATATCTCGATCGAACCTTTTGTGATTTAACTTTCGTTTTTCTGTAAGTCTCCATCGCCCTTAAAAAGGTGGACTTTGACCGATTCCGGTTCCCGCCTTTTTAAGGCGCCGGGGGCGATCGAGCTCCGAATGCTGGCACAAAATACTCGTATTAACTTAATTGAGGAGAAAAATTCAATGATTGCTAACTTAACCGCCACCGGCTGGGAAATAATTTACCACCGCGCCCATGCTTTACTCGCCGCCCAACTTGGCGGACAGTGGAAGCGCTCGAAATCTCCGCTTCGGTTGTACGAAACCATAGCCGCGATTTCGCATCACGATGATTTGGAGAAAGAGTGGGAAGAAAATATTTTAACTGAAGCGGGCGCGCCCTTTGATTTTACCTTGCAGACGGAAACTTCTCTGCCGAAAATTAAAGTCATGACGCAGAATGCCCTATATCGCGGTAGGTGGGTAGCCATGCTGATTTCTATGCACATGAGCTATCTCAATGAAGGAAAGCGGGGAGAGTCGAAGGAACTAGACGAGTTTTTGGACGAACAACTGGAAAATCAAAAAAAATGGCAAAAAGAGTTGAATATTTCTGAGGAAGATGCTAAGGCAGCTTATGCTTTTTTCCAGTGGTGCGATCGGCTATCATTAATTCTTTGCAGCCGCGAGTTACCCGCCGGAGAACGAGCTTTAGAAATTAGTGTCGGCCCGGACGGCAAGCGCTACGATATTGTACAGAACAGCAACGAACTCGTGACTGTAACTCCTTGGCCTTTTGAAGAAGATAAGTTTACGGTGAACGTCGAAGCGTGCCTTTTGGATAAAGTTAAGTTCGACAGCAACAAAGAAATAAAGGAAGCGTTGCACAAAGCTCCCCGCGAAGTCTTAGAGTGGACTTTTGTCAAGTCTTAATTAAACCTTTGAAACATTGGTGAGGGTTGTTGTCGAAGTTTAGCGGGCATGGCCTTTGTGTTAACTTAATCTTAAAACCATGTCTCATATTATGTCGGGTCGATTACCCCTAATACGGTAGGGGCGGGTTCACGAAAAATATCTGCCAATAATTGACAATCTCAAAAACCCGCCCTGTTAATTGCTCGATCCGACATGATATCAATCAGCATTATAGTTGAGTCTTTATCCCCCCTAACCCCCCTTAATAAGGGGGAGTAGGGGGTGGACAAGAACACTCAAAGTCAACTCCTACTCCCCTTATTAAGGGGGATTTAGGGGGAGCGAAACTTCGATATAAACGTTACGTATTACCTATTACCTATTACCAACTATGAAACGTTCAGCTTGCCTAATTTTCAATCCCGTCGCCGGCAACAGCAACCCAGACCAAGACTTAGCTAAAATTCAGGAACTTTTAGAGCCTTTTATTGACTTAGACATTCGTCTGACAACCCCAGAATTAGACGCAGATCAAATCGCCCGCGAAGCAGTTGCTAGGGGAGTTGAAGAAATTATTGCTTCTGGGGGCGACGGCACATTATCAGCAGTTGCTGGGGCGATTGTGAGCACAAATATTCCTTTAGGAATTATTTCGCGGGGAACGGCTAATGCTTTTGCTAATGCTTTAGATATTCCAAATACAATTGAAACCGCCTGCGCCACTATTTTGGGAGGGTTGACGCGGGTGGTGGATGCCGGGATTTGCAACGGTGAAATGCCGATGGTTTTGTTAGCTGGAGTGGGTTTTGAGGCAGAAACCGTCGAACTAGCCGATCGCGAAATGAAGAACCGCTGGGGAATGCTGGCTTACATTCTGTCAGGAATTAAACAGTTAAACAATTTAGAAAGATTTGAAGCGGAAATAGAAACCGACGATAAAATTATCCACCTTACTGCTGTGGCCGTAACAGTAGCAAATGCAGCGCCGCCTACTTCCATTTTAGCTCAAGGCCCGGCGGGGATTGTTTTTGATGACGGCTTGCTGGACGTGACGCTGGTTGCGCCTGAGAATAAAGCTGGGGCGATCGCAGCTTCTTATCACCTATTGCAAACCGCTTTGAGCGGCAATCCTACCGATCGCGATGACATCGGTTATTTGCGGGCAAAAAAAATAAAAATTACTACCGATCCGCCTCAAAAAGTGGTTTTAGACGGGGAAATTATCGGCCTGACTCCGGTTTCTATTGAGTGCGTTCCGGGAGGTTTAACTATTTTTGTACCGCGAGTTGAAGAAGCACCAGTGGTGGAAAAACTCACTGGTTTAGCGGACATCGAAGTTACATTGAAGCCCTCAACTTAAAAATTTTAGCGAAACAAACAAAAAGAAAGACCGCCCGGGCGGTCTTTTGTTTTTAGGCGTCTAAAATTTGGCGAATGCGGCGCTCCAAACGTTCGAGATCGAGTCCGCCTTCATCGCGGCTGATGCGTCGCACGGTGACGTTAACATTGCTCAAATCGGCAAGCAAATCTTGCAGGATTTCTTGTTGCTGCCGAGCTTGAGTTATTTCGCGCGGTTCCTGCACCAAATCGCGAACAATTGTATCTTCCGCGCGCGAAGCAACGATCGGGTCTGCTTCGCCGTCTACGTGCACGAAAGTGCGCCGACCGGGCCCCCGTTCTTCTTCAATTGGTATTACTGCTGTTACTCGATCGGAGCGTACATATTTGCCAAATCCCAGGTGGACTAAGACAGAAGATTGTATTTTCATAGATAGCAATTTTTATTTGTTAGTTATCTATATTTTAACTTTTAGAATTACGATATAACAACTAAACTGAGAGCTATTATTACTACAATATGTGTCGGTTTTTTCTCGATATTATAGTTGTCAATTTGAGGGAAATATGGTAATATATTTTACGAGATTTCCACGCTGTGGCAGGGGTTGAAATATTCGCATCATCCCACAGTGTGCCAGGGGTTGAAATATTCGCATCATCCCACAGTGTGCCAGGGGTTGAAATATTCGCATCATCCCACAGTCCGGCAGGGGTTAAAATATTCGCATAATCCGACAGTCCGGCAGGGGTTGAAACCCCCGCCTCATAGCGAAAGTCCTCTTAAGAGGACTGAATAATTTATTGAAAATTATCCAATTTGTGGGTAAAAAATTCGCAAATAATGTTAGTGCATATCAAGATAATACCTGGGTCGAATCAAATTACTAAATAAAATATGATTCCCTAGTCCTCTTTAGAGGACTTTTGCTATGAGACAGGGGTTTCAACCCCTGTCGGACTGTCGGATTATGGCAAATCTCGGACTGTTAGATTACTGTCGGAATATGGCAAATCTCGGACTGTTACATTACTATCGGAATATGGCAAATCTCGGATGGTTAGATTACTATCGGAATATCGCAAATCTCGGACTATTAGATTACTGTCGGAAGATGGCAAATCTCGGATTGTGCGAATCTCGGACTGTCAGGGCGCGACAGTTGGCTGATGGGTTAACATAAAAATAGAGCAGTTTGCGATCCGCAGCGCATTTCAGGGACACAGCCTACCGATTCTAGATTTGAGCATTACTTCCACGGAAAAACAGGAAAGCCTAAATCATGCTAATTAGTCTCGACTTAGTTATCAGCCTCCTGACGACAATTCCCTTCGGCACCATCAAAGACAAGTTTCAGCGCAACGAAACAGTTATCAAATTATTAAAAAGATTTAACCTCGACCCCGATGCTCCGCCCGCAGATTTTAGCGGAGTCTATGTTTATACTTTAGTAGAATACGGCGCTGGCAAACCAAAGCAGATTTTAGAACTGTTTCGCCAAAAAGAGATTGAATCAGCATTTCGCAAAGCCTTCGAGTCCGATAGCCCAGCCATTTTAATTCAAGCAGGCGATGAATATCTGAATGAGAGTGCTTTAGGCAAAGAAATTCGAGATTTAGGCATTGACCCCCGACGGGAATTCATGGCATTTGCCGCCGTGTTTATGGAAGTCGCAAAGCGGACGCGGACGCTGGGAGATGTGATGATGGGAAATTCGATCGCCTCTTTGCAAAAACGCCTATCTATGGTAATGGATCGCATCGAACGCCTCCCCACTATCGAAGGAATTCGCACCGAATTTGCACGACTGGAAGATCAAGATTATCCCGCACTTCCCGCTGCAGCATCAACTAATATTCAAAAGTCTCAAGCTTTTATTTTATCACAACAAGTTCGAGGTTGGTTTGAAACATTAAGTTATAAGTTTGAAACCTATCAAATCTCGGAAGATAACTATTTTGAATGGATTATCAATGTCCCCGTCAGACGCAATCGGTACGATCGCATTTTAGTGCGCGGAATAGCCGGAGAAGCGGGACTCAGAGACATCTCAGCCTTGCGCGAGTCGGTAGAAAAACAGCGCACCGATGAAGGCTGGTTAGTTACGGCCCGCCGCATCAGTCGCGCCGCGCGGGATGAGGTAGAGAAAGATGAAAATCGTAATTTAGCTTGCTATACGTTTGATGAACTACTCGACCAAGATGCCGATTTTACCGCTTATCTGGATTGGCTAGAAACAGAAATAACCAGCAGAGAAATTGATACTAAATATGTGCCGCTAGCCTGTACGAAAGAAGAAATTGACCCCGATACTCACCGCAAGATAGGCGTGAGTCATTATGACGGGCGAGATGGCTGGATCGAAGGTTATATTGACCTGTGGTTGAATGACCCAGTAAAAGAACATATTTCAGTTTTAGGAGAATTTGGGACGGGGAAAACTTGGTTTGCGATGCACTATGCTTGGATGGCACTGCAACGCTACCGAGATGCTCAAAAGCGCGGCTTAGAACGCCCGCGTTTGCCGTTAGTAATTCCTTTGCGAGATTACGCCAAAGCAGTTAGTGTCGAGTCGCTATTTTCCGAGTTTTTCTTTCGCAAGCACGAGATACCTTTGGCGGGTTATTCGGCTTTTGAACAACTGAATCGCATGGGCAAGTTTCTGCTGATTTTCGATGGTTTTGATGAAATGGCCGCTAAGTGCGATCGGCAAGAAACCATCAACAACTTCTGGGAACTAGCAAAAGCCGTCGTTCCCGGCGCAAAAGTCATCCTCACTTGCCGTACCGAACACTTTCCTGAAGGCAAGGAAGGACGAGCATTGTTCAATGCAGAACTGCAAGCATCAACAACCATTTTAACAGGCGAAACTCCCCAATTTGAAGTCTTAGAATTAGAGAAATTTAACGACGAGCAAATTGGGCAAGCGCTGTCATTTCAAACAGAAGCGGCGACCGTCGAAAAAGTCATGGGAAACCCGCAGTTATTGGATTTAGCGCGTCGCCCGGTGATGACCGAGTTAATTTTGGAAGCATTGCCCGACATTGAAGCTGGAAAACCAGTCGATATGTCGCGGATTTATCTGTATGCGGTGCGGCGGAAGATAGAGAGAGATATCAAAGCAGAACGTACTTTTACTTCTGTAGCAGATAAGCTTTACTTTTTGTGCGAACTGTCTTGGGAAATGCTGTCTACCGACCAAATGAGCCTGAATTATCGCGGTTTTCCCGATCGCATTCGCAGCTTGTTTGGTTCTGTCGTACAAGAGGAAAAAGACTTAGACCACTGGCACTACGACATGATGGGTCAAACGATGCTGATTCGCAATGCTGATGGCGATTATACTCCAGCGCACCGTTCGTTATTAGAGTTTTTTGTCGCTTATAAATTTGCAGCGGAATTGGGAGTTTTGGCCGCAGATTTTACGGAATTAGTTGCGCCTGAACAGTCTTGCGTCAATCCTGATGCAGCGCCTCAATCATACACCTGGTCTAATTATTGTCGGCTTCAGGCTCAGAAGAGAAATAACAACGAACTTATCGCGCCTTTAAAGGGATTTGTTGCTGAAGATTTAGATCAACTTCTTCAGAGTTTCGGACAAGCGCCACTGACGAAAGCAGTCATGGATTTGTTGTTGCCGATGGTTTCTGAAACCGGGGTTTTGCCTCTTCTAGAAATTCTGGAAGCAACGCGAGGTAAAACAGAAAGCGAGGTGGGTTATGTGGGAGGGAATGCGGCGACGCTGTTGGTCAAAAAGGATAATGCTGTTTTGGAAGGAAAAGACCTTTCTCATACCATCATTAAAGGTGCTGATTTTACAAAGGCTAGCCTGCGACGTGTCAATTTTGCTGATGCGAATTTAGCAGAGTCTGTTTTTGCTAAAGCCTTTCGTACAGTTAATTCGGTCTCATTTAGTCCAGATGGCAAACAATTTGCTACAGGTGGTAGTGATGGTGTTGTTCGTTTGTGGGATGCAGTCAGTGCCAAAGAACTTTTAACTTGTCGGGGACGCAAAAATTCAGTGCATTCAGTTGCTTTCAGTTCGGATGGTGAATGGCTTGCCAGTGACAGTGTGGACAATAGTATCAAGCTTTGGGATAGTCATACTGGAGAATGTTTGCGGACTTTCACCGGACATGAAAATTCCGTGCGTTCAGTTGCTTTTAGTCCCGATGGTGAATGGCTTGCCAGCGGCAGTTATGACAAGACTATCAAGCTTTGGAATAGCCATACAGGAGAGTGTTTGTACACTTTCACCGGACATAAAAATTCTATCAGCTCAGTTACCTTTAGTCCCGACGGTGAATGGCTTGCCAGTGGGAGTTTTGATAATACTATCAAGCTTTGGGATAAGCATACAGGAGAATGTTTGCGGACTTTCACCGGACATGAAAATTCGCTTCTTTCAGTGGCTTTTAGTCCAGACGGTCAATGGCTTACCAGTGGCGGTTATGACAATACTATCAAGCTGTGGGGCAGCCATACCGGAGAGTGTTTTCTGACTCTCACCGGACATGAAAATGGGGTGAGTTCAGTTACCTTTAGCCCCGACGGTGAATGGCTTTCTAGTGGCAGTTTTGACAATACTATCAAGCTGTGGGGCAGGCATACCGGAGAGTGTTTGCGGACTTTCACCGGACATGAAAATGGGGTGAGTTCAGTTACCTTTAGCCCCGACGGTGAATGGCTTTTCAGTGGCAGTTTTGACAATACTATCAAGCTTTGGGATAGGCATACCGGAGAGTGTTTACGGACTTTGACCGGATATGAAAATGCGGTGTTTTCAGTCGCCTTCAGTCCCGACGGTGACTGGTTTGCCAGTGGTAGTAGTGACAATACTATCAAGCTTTGGGATAGGCATAGCGGAAAGTGTATAAAGACTTTCAAAGGACATAAAAATAGAGTGAGTTCAGTCGCATTCAGTCCCGATGGTCAATGGCTTGTCAGTGGCGGTTGGGACAACACAGTTAAACTTTGGAATATCCATACAGGAGAGTGTATTAAGACTTTCACAGAACATAAAAGTTGGATTTATTCAGTGGCCTTTAGTCCTGACGGTAAATGGCTAGTTAGTGGTAGTTATGACACTACTATTAAACTCTGGGATAACCATACCGGAGAGTGTTTTCTGACTCTCACCGATCGTGAATCTAGAGTGCGTTCAGTTGCTTTCAGTCCCGGTGGTGAATGGCTAGTCAGTGGCAGTAGTGACAATACTATCAAGCTTTGGAACAGTCATACTGGAGAGTGTTTGCAGACTTTTACCGGACACAATAATTGGGTGAATTCAGTCACTTTTAGTTTTGATGGTGAATTGATTGCCAGTGGTAGTGATGACTATACTATCAAACTTTGGGATAGCGATACCGGAGAGTGTTTGCGGACTTTTATCGGACATGATAATTCGGTTTATTCAGTCGCATTCAGTCCCGAAAATCAACAGTTTGCAAGTGGCAGTTATGACAACACTATCAAGCTTTGGGATAGCAATACTGGAGAGTGTTTGCGGACTTTAAGCGGACATGAAAACGCCGTTCTTTCAGTCGCATTCAGTCCCAGCGGTGAATGGCTTGCCAGTGGTAGTAGTGACAACACGATTAAACTCTGGGATGTCAATACAGGGGAGTGCATTAAGACTCTCACAGATGGACTTTATGAGGAGATGAATATCACAGGAGTTAGAGGTTTAACGAAATGTGAGAAAACGACGATCAAAGCTTTAGGGGCTGTTGAAAATTAATCATCGCAAAGGAGAAATTATGCAGTCAGCAATACGAATTACAACCAAAGTTCTTGCAGGAAATAAACTTGAAATTCAAGTGCCGCCTGGATCTGTGGGTGAAGAGGTTGAAGTGTTTGTGATTATACCCGAAAAGCCTCCGGGGCGGCGTAAAGTGTTGGAATTGCTTACAGAAATCCGCAGCAGTCATGTTTCCAGAACTGTTGAAGAAATTGACCGGGAACTAGAAGAAGAAAGAAACTACTGGAGCAGTTAAACCTAATTTATTCTATGGCAAATTCAGTTAATTTCCGCATATTAGGAGGGTCAAAACCAAGTATAATATCTTGTTTAGGAACTCCCAGTTCTACGAGTTCATTAGCAATACCCACCTCGGTTCCATCTTGCTGAATCCAGATTTTATTGTCCATAATATCCAGGTGCAAAACCGGGCCATAAATTCGCCGCTGATTGCGCCAGCCGACATATACTAATTGATAATGATCGCGCTCGACATCAAAGATAGTTTGAGCCTGAATGCGCTCATCCCAAACAAGACTAGCGTGTTCCGAGAGCAGATTTTGGATGTGCTGCCGATAAAGGTCTACATTTGCCATTGTGCGATCGCCTCTTGCTCTATATCGTAAATCATCAAATGAATTTGATTTTGTTGAACTAAAGACTGAATAAACCCCATTGTAAAAAAACTATCGTAGACATTACTGGGTACTGCAAGGTATAAAATGCGGTCATTTTCTTGTTGTTGTAAAGCTGCTCGATAACTAATGAATTGTCCTAAAGCTGTGTAAAATTGGGATATTTTGGATGGGCCAATAAAGCTTTTGATTTCAACTGCGATTTTCTGTCCGTCTTTTTCTGCCGCAACCACCTTTTCGGCACCCAAGTCTATGTAAAGTTCGAGAGTTCCTGCCTGTAAAGTGTATGGATCGTGAGTAATCTCCCATCCATCTTTCTGGAGAGCGATTTTAACGACTTCGTGAAAGGCATCTTTAGCAGGCATGGTTGTACTGACTCGTTGTGTTTAATATCTTGGGTAGTTGTTGTATTTTAAGTATATGCCCTATTCATCTAGAACATCACTGACCCACGGGTGCCCAGAAACCGGGTTTTTTTCGATAATACTTCGTTGAGGCGAGCAGATGCGGCCAAAAACCCGGTTTCTTGTCGAACTTACTCACGGGTGGTCAGAAACCGGGTTTTTTTCGAGCATACTTCGTTAAGGCCAACACAAACGACCAAAAACCCGGTTTCTAATGTAGCCTACTGACTAAACTGTTGAGCGTAGTAGCCAGCATAGCGATCGCCCTTTTCCAGCAACTCCTCGTGCGTCCCAGATTCCACAATTCGGCCTTTTTCCAAAACTAAAATGCGATCGGCTCTCCGCACAGTCGCCAAGCGGTGCGCGATAATAAACACAGTGCGATCGCGCATCAATCTTTCCAGCGCTTCTTGCACTAAACCTTCGGATTCCGAATCCAGTGCCGATGTCGCTTCATCCAAAATCAATATTCTCGGATTAAGCAACACTGCACGGGCGATCGCAATTCTTTGTTTTTGGCCCCCAGATAAATTTACACCCCTTTCTCCTACCCAAGTTTGATAACCGTCAGGAAACTCACTAATGAATTGATGAGCGTTAGCAATCTCCGCAGCTTTTTGCACATCTTTCAGTTCATAATAAGATTGACCGAAAGCGATATTTTGAGCAATTGTACCCGAAAATAAAATCGTTTCTTGCGGTACAATTCCGATTTGCCTCCGCAGAGTATTTAAGGTGACATCTTGAATATCAATACCATCAATTAAAATCTGTCCCGCTTGCGGATCGTAAAATCTCGGTAGCAAATTTACTAAAGTAGTTTTACCCGCACCCGATGCGCCCACGAGAGCAATCATTTCTCCGGGAAGCACCAACAAACTCATGTTTTGCAGGATGGGTGTCTCTGAGTTATAGGCAAAATTAATGTTGCGATATTCGACTTTTCCGGTAACATGGGGAAGTTCAGTTGCCCCAGGCTTTTCGACTACTGTTGGTTGAATTGCTAATAATTCAAAAATGCGATCGCTAGAAGCCTCTCCCTGCTTGAAATCGCCGTAATTAGCAGTGGTAATGGCGATCGGGTCAATTAAAAGTGCCACCCCTGCGATATAACTGATAAATTCAGTACCTGTGAGATTTCCTTGAGAAATTTGCCAACCTCCCAGGAAAAAGAGCAAAATCACGCTCATAGCTTCCAGAAAGCCAACTACAACGAACTGAAGTGCTTTTATTCTTTCTGACAAATACTTAGCGCGGCGGTTTTGTTCTGCTTCTTCTGCAAAGCGGGCAATTTCGTAGTCTTCAGCCACAAATGCTTTGATTAAACGAATGCCGCTGAATACTTCTGTCAGCAAAGCGGATAAATCAGAGATGCGATTTTGACTTTGGCGCGAGTAACTTAGCAGTTTCTCGCCAAACCAACCAATTAAAATAGCCATCAGCGGTGCAATAATTAATGCACCTAAAGTTAATTGCCAGTTGAGATAAATCATATATCCCAGGACAGCAATTAGCTGCAAAACACAAGGGATAAACTGATGAAAAAATTTATTTACGACTTCGCCAATGCGGTCAATATCTTCTGTGAGGCGGTAGGATAAGTCTCCGGTTTTGGCAGTTTCAAAGTAGCCGATATTAAGTTTTTGCAAGTGGGAGTAAACTTTTTTGCGGATTTCCAAAGCAATAGTCAAAGCGGCTTTTGCCATCAGCGTATCTTGACCGTACTGGGCTGTACCGCGAATTAGAAATATAATGGCGCTGAGTGCAGCAATTTGAGCGAACCCTTGTAAATCTCCTTTACCTATAAATTTGGCAGTTTCGCCAACTAGCCACGCTATAATTGGCCAAAATATGGTAAATACTACCGTACAAGCTAATGCTTTACCGATGGTGTGTTTTTGGGGACGGAGGTAGGGTAAGATTTGCCAGTATGTCGATCGAGTTTTCAAGATATTTTGCCCTCGCAAATTCTGTTTTTGGGGATCTCTGCAAGAATATTCAAACTTCGATCCCCCCTAACCCCCCTTAATAAGGGGGGGACAAGATTATTATTGCAAGTTCCCCTTTTGAAGGGGGATTTAGGGGGATCTCTGCGTAAGTCATAGAGATATCTGAGCCAGAATATGATAACAGCGATCGGTAAATAATACTAATTCTCAAAACTCATGGAATAGTTGCTGTAGGGTGCGTCGCCATCTACAATCTTCAAAAACAGCGACAATCTCAAAGCGACGCACCTTACTATAACCTCGATCGGGTTTCTGGAAGTGGGTCGCCATTTATCAACAATCATTCTTGCCCGTCTGCATGAGTCGCTAGTACCTGAGCCCCCGCCACAACTTCGCCCCGAAAGGCGGCTGACTGTCCGGGTGCAAGAGTAACTGGTTGAGCGAAGATAAATCCGTTGTCAATTAAATTGCCTGACTCGTCCAAAACTTCATAATTAACTTTGACATTCTTGATTGTTTTGCAGCCTCGATTAAGCACTTGACCGCTGAAAAAGTTACCGTCATAATTAGCCGCCGCAATTGAAACTTTTGCAGCGATATTGGAACCGGGAATGCAAGTTTGGGAAGTTCCCGATGCTGGCTGTTTATCGCACAATTGGCCCAAGTCTAATGTTTTGCCGTCGGGGGTTTTCATGTAGCAAAACGGTTCATCAACTGGTGAATTTTGAGCAAGTGTATTTGTATAGTTTGTAAGCAAAGGGCGAGACGATAGTGGCGAGATTAGCCAACTTAATAAAGCTACTGTAAAATGTAAAAATTTCATATTTTTCTCGGCATTTTCGGAAAGTAATTGTACAATATAGTTTACCTCAAATTTAGGCTAGCATATCTATATGTAGGGCGCGCCACCCTCAAGCTGCATTGTGCTATGATAAGATATCAAACTTTAGAAAATAAAGTCATGGTCGTTACTCAAGATAACCCCAAACAAAAAACGGTAGAACTGACCGTAACTTGGGAGAAGTTGCCAGACGACTTCCAATTAGAAGAAAAACCAGTGGAGAATACAGGTCAACCGCTAATTGCTGGAGCACTGCGAGAAATCTTAGAACTGAGAGGAGCGATCGGGCCACGAATGCTGATAGCCAGCAACTTTGGCATTTGCGCTACTGTCAACGGCGAGTTAGTTATCAAGGCACCAGATTGGGTTTATGTACCGTCGGTACTGCCTGCAGAATCCAGAAGAGACCGCAAAAGTTATACCCCAAACTTGGAAGGAGAAATCCCGACCATTGTCATGGAATTCTTGTCGGAAACAGACGGAGGCGAATATTCTGTCAAACGTACTTTTCCTCCGGGAAAGTGGTTTTTTTATGAACAAATTCTGCAAGTACCAACTTACATCATTTTTGACCCAGAAACTGGCTTGCTGGAAGTATATCGCTTGGAAAATGGCAACTACGAATTAGAATTTCCCGACACGGAAGGTCGCCACTGGATGGCAGATGTTGGTTTGTATTTAGGAACGTGGCGAGGGGAGAAAGAACAGCGTTCAGGCTATTGGTTGCGCTGGTGGGATGAAGCAGGAAATCTGCTTTTATGGGGTGTAGAACAGTTAGCAGCAGAACGCCAGCGGGCCGATCGCGAACGTGAACGAGCCGATCGACTGGCTGAATATTTGCGCGATCGGGGAATTAACCCGGACGAGATTATTTGATAAGTTGTACGCCATATCTGTAGGGACACGGCATTGCCGTGTCCGCAATTACTCCCTATTATCTAATACTCGGCTTTCTATTCCTAAGATTCCGCGCTCCGGGAATTTTCCGGCTCGGACGGCGAGTGTTCAAACTGCTAGCAGTTCGAGCATTCAAAGCATCAGCAGAAGGTATCAAACCCAAGTCTTGCAAAATTTCAACAGCCGCTCTTTGTCCAGTTTCGCAACCGCCTTCCATGTAACCTTGATTTTCCAGCGAAGTGTGTTCTCCGGCAAAATATAAATTGCCAACTCGTTCGCCTTCAACGCCGTACATTTGCGTCCACTGTCCGACTAAATAGCAGGAATAAGAACCTTTAGAAAAGCGTTCTCCCGGCCAATATGCTCGCACAGCTTTGCCCGATCGCAAATTTCTCACTCCGGGAAAAACTCTTTCAAATTGGTTCAAAAATCTTTGTGCTTGGTCTTCTGGAGTTCCGGCACCGATCGACAAACCCTGCTTTCCTCCTGTAAAATTAGTAACTAAACCGTTAGGAGTAGGAGCGAAAGGCGTAGCTTCCCAGGTATTCTGGAATCCTAAATCGCTATAAACAGAAGCAGTCGATCGATAAAGTTCCCGCCAAATTCGGCTGCGGTAGCCAGTAATTAACTTAGAATTAGTACCGTAACCCAACTGCTCGATCGCCCTGCGCTTTGGTTGGGGCAAAGGTACGTTAATTTTAACGTCTCGCAGAGTGCTGAACGGTAAAGTTAACAAAACTCGCTCGTAAGTGCGATCGAACGCGCTTAGTCCCGATCGCAAATTTACCCGATAGCGGCCATCCGGCAAAAGAGTAATCGCTTCCAAAACCGTCCCCGCCTCGATCGAACCAGACAATTGACCCGCCAAACGGTTGATAATTTGACTGTTGCCGCCGTCAATTTGATAGCGCTCATCGCTGTCGCCGTACAATTCAAAACTGCCCGCTTCAGAACTGATTAAAAACAGCAGATTTAACGCCGACTGCTCCTCGGGATCTCGACCGTATTCCGTCGTGTAAGCAATGCGGAGTAACTGCCGGACAATCGTGCTAATCTCGGCTTGGTCTACATATTCAGCGATCGAAAGATTGTCCAATCTTTCCGCTGCTTCCGTAAAATCAAGATAGCTAATTTCATCGCCAACCGCCTGCAAATCAGCAGTAATTTTACTCGCTAGTGGCGCAAATTCCGCGATTAATTGCTCAAGAGAAAAGCGCCGTCCTTGAAAGAAAAAAGTATCCTTCACCAATCCACTCTGCACTTGGGCTAAGTCGATCGCCCGCAAACCCAATTCCGTCGCCAGCGAGATTAAATTAGTGTGGCCGGTGTCAATAAATTCTCCCCCCAAATCCGCCGGAATCAGCGTTCCAGCCACCTTGGGAATAGTGCGTATCCGCCCCCCCACGCGGTTCGTTGCCTCGATTATATCGGCACGCACACCCGCTTGGCGCAAGCGATAAGCCGCCGTCAAACCAGCAATTCCCGCACCCACAACCAAAATCGGCGATCGTCCACCCTGTTGAGCAAAAGCTCCCTCTCCCTCCCTGGTAAAAGTCGCAGCAGCGGCAGCCCCCGCAGCAGCTAAACCCCCGTGCAGCAAGCGGCGCCGAGATATGGCAGAATTAGGAATGCGATCTGTCAGCATCCCCAGCAGTTCATCAGCCGGAATGCCCGTTTCCCTTGATTTCTGGGCAATGCTTGCAGCGCGGCGCAGCATTGCCATCAGTGCAGATTTAGCCATAATTAAGACATCCTCACAAAACAAAACTTTGATGTAAACTGGATTCTCGATCGTGCAATTTCCAGACTAAAGTCCAGAGAGATTTTTTTAATAATGCTAACCCTCAGAACACTGTTCGACAGCAAATTTTATCTCGAAAACAACCCAGATGTCGCCGTAGCAGTTGCCAGAGGCACGGTATCGAGTCCCTTCGATCACTACCGAAAAATTGGCAAATTTGAAAATCGCGACCCGAATGCCCTGTTCGACGCCAGCTATTATTTAGACACCAATACAGATGTAGCGGTATCAGCCAAACTCAATGGCTTTTCAGGGGCCGATCACTTTATCAGATTCGGTCAATTTGAACTACGCAACCCCAACCCATTCTTCGATGTTAATTTTTATCTAACAAGCAACCCAGACGTGCTGACTGCAGTCCAAACCAATCAATTTACCCCATTTGAACACTACTTCAAAGCCGGTCAATTAGAAAACCGCAAAGCCAGCATTTTCTTCGATCCCAGCTTTTATCTAGAAAAATATCCGCTGGTAGCAGCAGCAGTCAATAGCGGCGCAGTTAAAAGTGCGATCGACCATTACATTCAATTCGGTCAACAAGAAGGATTGTTGAGCACTCTCCCCGATCCCGCCGACAATTTGAACGCAGCACAAAACCTGGGTATTCTCACAGAAATTCAAACGGCGAGCGATTTTGTGGGAGATGCTGAACCAGCCGACATTTACAGTTTCATCCTCAATACTCCCAGCCTTTTCAGTGTAACTGTTGACGGTTTGAGTGCAGATGTTGATGTAGAATTAATTCAGGATCTCAACGGCAACGGCGCTGTTGGATTAGACGATATTATTGCTTCGTCTAACAATTTAGGCACGTCTTCAGAAACAATTGTCAGTAATGGGGCTTTGCCTGCGGGGACTTATTTCGTCCGCGTTTCTCAATTTCAAGGCGATACAAATTATGACTTGAGATTGCTAGCCGCTCCCTCAGTAATACCGCCCCAAATTTAAGAAATCAATCGATTTTAAATTTTAAATTTTCGATGGAATAATTGCAGAATTTACCCACGGAATTCAGAAACACCGTGGGTTATGCACCTTCCTCCAGCAAAGATAATAAAGCTGCTTTTTGATGGGCTACATAAGCCACGGGATTCTTAGTTTTTATCGCCTTACCTTCTGCCACTGCTCTTTTTAACCATAGCCGCATTTGCCCTATTTGAACATCCAGAATTTCCGCAAGAGATTTATCATCTAACGGTTGCTCTAAATTACTGAGAATTAAGGGTAAAACTGCTTCGTAAATATCTTTTGGAGGAAATTGGACTGTTGGTGTTTTCTCGTGTACGCGCGGCGAAGCTATCCCGTAGGGAATCGCATCTTGCGAAGTTCCATTAGATGCAACATCTATTTCTTCCGAGGCTGGTGCTTCCACTTCTGTTTTTGCGGATACAATCTCCGATACTGAGTTTAACAGTGATCTATTTACTGCAATATCCGATGTTAATGAGTGTGTCACTTCCACATCTGTAACTGCGGCTTTAATTTCTAACAACGAACCTTGTTGTTGTGGGTTTTCCTTGGTTTCTATGGCAGTTTCGATCGCTCCCAATTCTGATGCTTTAGCTTCCAAAATTTCCCTTAACTTTCCCCTTATTGAACTCCCAGGTATAAATAATGGAAATGGCAAAGGTTGTGCTCCCCGTTTCAGCAGTTGGCGATTGCCTTCTGGTACGGCATCATCCAGCACAAAAACCGGGACATCTTTGATCTTTTCTAGCGCTTCCACCGCACCCGCCCAAGTACCGCCAGTACCGACGGAACAACTGATGACAAGGGCGCGATCGGCTAAGGCATAAATATATTTGTTTCGCCCCATCGCATTCCCAACATTAAAACGAGCATTGGGATCGCAAGCAGATACTAAAGTTAGTCTGCCTTCTTTAATGCCAGCGCGATATTTTCCAGCAACAGCAGAAGCGGCCAAACTGTCAGCCAGTACGCCAACAGCCGTTCCTCCCGCCTCCAGCGCGCTTAACATTGCCGCCGTATCAACCCCGCGCGCGCCGCCTGAAATTACCTGTATTTCTTCTTCGGCGCAAATCTGTGCAACTCTCTGAGTGCGATCGAGTCCTTCTTCATCAACATCGCGAGAACCGACAATAGCTAATCCTCCCTGGCCTAGCAATTTTATGTTGCCAATTCCATAGAGAATTGCTGGTGCTAAATGTTTCAAGATTTGCTTGAGGCGCTTGGGGTATTGAGAGTCGCTTCTTCCCAATATCCACAGCCCTTGATTCGTCCATTTTTCAACAGCTAAACTCAGCATTACCCCTCGTTCTAATAATGCCGAAACTCTGTTAAAGTCAAGCTTACTTGCCGGAATTGATTGTAACAAATTTAAACAATGTGAACTTAGCAAATCCGCTGGGCGCTTCTGATTTTCTAGCAGCCAACCAGCCAAATAATTATATTCGCTAAGCGTTAGAGGCTGCTGTTCTGTTTGCCGATTTTGCCCGAAGCTGGCGCACAAGAGTAAAATTGCTTGAGTATCTGGTGGTAGTACATGATTCATATATCTAATCGGCGAGAGAGTTGAGGGATAATGCTAGCGGAAAAACTGGCCCGCTACCACGTTGACGTAAAAGTGCCGCAATGACTGTAAAAGTCCATCGGGAATCTACCATATCGTCAACTAAGAAAACTGTTCCTTTTATTCCTTCCCAAGTGTCAATCGCAAATGCACCATCCAAATTATGAGCTTGCTGATAACTATTATTCATCTCTTTTTGAGGTCGTGTTGGGTTAATTTTCCGAATGACTGGCTGAAAGGGCAAATTTAATCTATTGGCCAGCTTTTGAGCAAAATTTGGTACTAACTCGGGACGATTTAAAGAAGGTACGCAAGTCACCCAAGTGGGAAATGGTTGAGGTTGCCAGCGCTGAATCATTTCAAAAGCGCCCTCAACCAGTGCATCATTAAAATTATTATCCCGATACTTACCTAGTTTAACTAATTCTCCCCAACCTGCGTCACCCCATAAAGACAGAGCTCTTCCGGCTTCGGCTATTAAATTAGGTTTAATATTTCCCGATAAACGGTAAATTGGAAATGCTTGAGAAGGCCATTGTTTTCGGGGTTCGATAATTCGATCGCACCGCCGCAGGTACTGAGTTGCTTGATTTACCATTTCCAGAGAAGGTGTTTCTGGCAGTAAAGGTTTACCCAAACACACAGCACATTTGCCACAGTTAGTTGGATTGGGGTCATCTAATTCTCCTGCAAGAAAAGCCATGAGGCATTGTGTGCTTTCGCCCATGTATTCTCGCATTTTATCTTGTTCTTGGCGGCGAATTTCTGTCAAAAGTTCAATTTTATCGGTGTCTGGCTGATAGTTGACGGGGGTAGCGCACCACTTGGAACTTTGTTTGATCACCGGGGCGGGTGATTCTAGGGATAGTAGTTTTAAAACTTTTTCAATCAGCCCTCTAGAAAGATTTAGTTCTTGCTCTAATTGGAGAACAGATAAGCCATTATTGGCTTGGTTTAGTGCGTGTAAAATTAATTTCGTATGAGCTTGAGGAGGAAAAGCTGTCCTAATAAAATAGTTGGTAATGTCATCATCTTCATCGCCACTTAAAAGGATACCATATGCTTGTTCTACGGCTCTACCCGCTCGCCCTACTTGTTGATAATAATGAACGGCGGAACCGGGACGCTGGTAATGAATGACAAATCCTAAATCTGGTTTGTCAAAACCCATTCCTAAAGCTACAGTTGCAACTAACGCTTTAATTTCGTTGTTGAGGAGTTGGTCTTCTAAGGCTTCTTTCTCTACATTCTCTAGCTGGGCGTGGTAGGCTTTAGCATTAATTCCTTGAATGGTTAACCAGTCCGTAACCCGTTCGGAATCTCTGACAGTTAGGGTGTAAATAATGCCGCTTCCCGGTAAGTTGGGCAACTGTTCTGCTAACCATGCCATTCTTGCTGCTGAACTGCCCAGAGCGATATTTTGGAGTTGCAAGCTTTCTCTAATTAAGTTTCCTCTGATGACGCGGAGATTTGAACTTAATTGCTCGACGATATCGTTAACAACTCGGTTGTTAGCTGTAGCGGTTGTTGCTAAAACAGGTATGTTTTGAGGAAGAGCTTGTAAAATTCGGACAATTCGGCGATAATCTGGTCTAAAATCATGTCCCCAGTCGGAAATGCAGTGGGCTTCATCGACGACAAATAACCCAATTCTCGGAGATATTGGTAGCAGAATGGTGTTTGTAAAGTCTTGATTGGCGAGTCTTTCGGGGGAAATTAGGAGAACATCTATTTCTCCTGCTAGCAACTGAGTTTTTACGAGTTGCCATTCCTCTGTATTGGAGGAGTTAATTGTTGCTGCTTTAATACCAATTCGCTCGGCTGCCGCAATTTGGTTTCGCATAAGAGCGAGTAGAGGTGAAATCAGGAGTGTGGGGCCGGCTCCTCTATCTCGCAGCAGCCGAGTTGCTAAAAAATAGACTAAGCTTTTACCCCAACCAGTGCGCTGTACCACCAGCAGTTTCGATCGCTCTTCGATTAAAGAGGCGATCGCTTCCCACTGTCCGTCTCGAAAGTCAGCTTGTGTGTTGTTGAGGGCTATCTGGAGAAGCGATCGCGCCCGATTTTTCAATTCTACTGTCATATTGCTAACCTGTTGGTAAAAGTTCCTGATTTTGTAATTTAGTGCTAAAAATAACAGGACTAATTACTAACATGATATCACCAACTACCCAAGTCTTAATTCGTACTTTTTTGCCCGCTGGGAGAAGGCAAAGATTGAACAGGTGCCGGAGGCCAATTAGAGCGACTTCTCGTTAGAGTAGTAGACACCAAAGCATAGCCCAAAACAGCAGGAAGCACGATCGCACTCAGAAACACGATCGCCACAGCCCAATTCATCGCAGTCGAGATTGGGCCGTAATGAGTGCGGTAAGGGTCAAACGTTGGTAAATTAGGCATCGGGGCGTCCCGCAGCGCGATCGAACGTTTGAACCGCACCCGCCTGTCGTCTAGCTTTTCGAGCAAAATCCAGCCAACTTCCGCCTCTTCACCGCATAGCTTGTGAAAAATCGCAGGATTGCGGAACAAATCGTTGCTAGCCCGCACAATCTTGTACTCCCAAACCGTCAAATCAACAGAATTGGGATCGGATTTGGGATTGCCCTTGGATCGCGCATTTTCAGGCGCATTAAAATTACCATCTTGAGATTCGTACCGAGTCAAAACTTCCTCCTCCTCATCGCATTTTTGCCCCGCATCCCATTGCTCGTGGCTCACCAAAATACCCACAACCGCAGCCTCCAAGCCGAGACTGCCAACCATCAAACTCCAAATCAGAATTTCAACCATAAAAGGAGTTAAAAGTTAAAAATCAAAAACTCAAAAGACTCGCTTTTAACTTTCAATCTTTAATTTTTAAATAGCCTTCAACCACACAATCTGTACCCACTGTGCGCCAAGAAACCCGCTCTAAAGTTAAAGCCTCAGTCATTGCCGAAAAGCCCAAATCTCCCACCGGAGTTGGAGCTCCTTGGCCACCGACAATTTTAGGAGCAATAAAAGCCATAATTTTTTGAACTGCACCCTCAGCAATTGCCCTCGCGGCCAAAGTGCCACCGCACTCCCAGAGTACAGAAAGAAAAGATCGATCGTACAAATAAGCCATAACATTAGTCGGTGTCAGAGGCGAGAGCTCCACAACCTCCACCCCTTTGGCGATCAAAAATTCCTGAAATTCCGGGTTAACCCCAGGCTCAGTCAGCACCAAAGTAGCCGCCACAGAGGTTTCCCACAACCAAGCCGACTTCGGCAAATCCAGAGTGCGGCTCATCACCACCCGCAGGGGATTATTCCTATCAGGCTGGTGACTCGTCAGTAGGGGATTGTCCAGACGCACCGTATTTCCCCCAACAATCACAGCATCGCAGCCGACGCGCACCCGGTGAACCTCGCTGCGAGCCTCCTCGCCTGTCACCCAAGCGCTGTGGCCGCTACTGGTAGCAATTTTACCGTCCAAAGTCATCGCATATTTCAAAATTCCCAAAGGCCGGCGGTGCAAAATCCGGTGCACAAAAGCCTCGTTGAGTTTTTGGCAAGCTTCCCCTTCCACTCCCGCCACCACTTCAATGCCAGCCTCTCGCAACCGGGCTAGCCCAGTGCCAGCTACCAAAGGATTCGGATCGACCATGCCAGCCACTACTTTTGCCACCTTGGCCTTAACTAAAGCTTCGGAACAGGGAGGAGTCCGGCCGTAGTGGTTGCAGGGTTCCAGGTTCACGTAGACAGTCGCTCCTTCGGCAAGTTCCCCCGCTTCCTGGAGCGCAAAAACTTCGGCGTGAGGTTGACCGGCACCGGGATGAAACCCTTCGCCGACAATCTTGCCGTCTCGGACAATTACAGAACCGACAAGGGGGTTGGGTGCGGTTTTGCCCAGAGCACGGCGAGCCAATTCTATGCAGCGGCGCATCATGGCTCGATCGAACTCTTGAACTTCGCTGTTTTCCAGTTGTTTTGTACCTTGCTGCTGTCCGTTAGCTAAGCTGGCGATCGCTTTAGCGTGCGCCGGAAAAGTTTCCATGAGATTTTGCTATGATATCTATCCCTGAGTGTACTGAGTTTGATGCTAATTTTGGCAGCGAACCCACAATCAATTGCGGCGGGGGCAAAATGTACGTTACCACTGAGATATTGCACCATTCTCAATTAGCCTTTATGAACAGGCTTTCCGGCCTGTTCCACAAGAAAATTTATCTTTTGTGGAACAGGCCGGAAAGCCTGTTGCTGACAAGGGTGCAAGATGTGAGTTACCAGGAGTGAAGGGCTATTTAGGCCGATCGACCCGCGCGCCCGATCGCATAGCTTTAAGATTAAGAAACAATAGCAGGTGCTTGAGAAAACAATGAGTCAGGACATGGAGCGGGAATTTGCCAGCCGCGACGAATTAATTGCCTACGTGCGCCAACAGTTCCCCGAAGCCGCCGCCGGGGACAGCAGTGTACCCCCGATCCTAGGCGGGCGGAAAGCAGCCGAGACAGCCCTGCAACAAATTGACCCCGGCAAATACGCCTCAACCCGCAATTTCCTCAACGGTGCGGTAACGCGCTTGTCGCCCTATTTGCGCTACGGCATTTTGAGTCTTGCCGAAGTCCGGGATGCCGTGCTGGAGAAGGTGCGGCATCCAGAAGAAGCTGTGAAACTTGTCAACGAGTTGGGTTGGCGGGATTATTGGCAGCGACTCTACGCCGAATTGGGCAACGGGATTTGGGAAGACCGGGAACCCTACAAAACTGGTTACACTGCCTCATCTTACAGCGAAACTCTGCCGGAGGATGTCGTCGAGGGATCGACTGGTTTGGTTTGCATCGACAGTTTCAGCCGCGAGTTGCGAGAAACTGGTTATTTGCACAATCACCAGCGGATGTGGACTGCCGCTTATCTCGTACACTGGCGCCGCGTGCGCTGGCAAGCCGGAGCTCGCTGGTTTTTGCAACATTTGCTAGATGGAGATCCGGCGAGCAATAATCTTTCTTGGCAGTGGGTAGCCAGCACTTTTAGTCACAAACCTTATTTTTTTAATCGGGAAAATTTGGAGCGTTACACTAAGGCGGTTTATTGTCGCGATTGTCCTCTGTATGGGCAATGCGATTTTGAGGGAACTTACGAATATTTGGAAGGGAAGTTATTTCCTTTGGGAGAAAAGGTCGATCGTAGCGGCGGTTCTAAAAGTTGGGATCGGCCTAAAAAAGCTCGCAGAAATTAAAATGTCATTAGTAGACCTCTTGCAAAAATCCTTTTCCTCAATTGATGGGACGGGCTCTGGGGCCCATCCCACAAGAGTTATTTTTTCTTGTGGGATGGGCCCCAGAGCCCGTCCTAATTATTTTTGCAAGAGGTCTAGTCATTAGTCAGTAGTCAGTAGTTATCAACAGTTAACAGTCAACAGTCAAAAGTTAACAATTACTAATTTATGAACAATCCGATTATTTGGCTGCACGGTGACTGTTTGAGTCCTGAAGGCCCCGCTTTTCAAGCGCACCCAGAGGCACCGGCAATCTGGGTTTGGGATGATGCGCTGATTGATGAATGGCAGTTGAGTCTCAAACGAATGGTGTTTATTTACGAATGTTTGCTGGAGTTGCCGGTAGTTATTCGGCGGGGCGATGTGGCTGCGGAAGTTATCGCTTTTGCGATCGAATCCGGTGCGAATCAAGTGGTAACTACCGAAAGTCCCAGTCCTCGCTTTCAGGATATTTGCCGGAAAATTAAGCGATCGCACCCAGTAGAAGTTTTGCCACCGGAACCCTTTGTCCGCTACGATGGTTACATTGATTTGAAGCGTTTTTCTCGCTATTGGCGCGTCGCTGAAAAATATGTTTTCTAATTGTAATTGGAAATTGGAAATTGGAAATTGGAAATTGAAAAGAGGTGTTCTTTTCTCTTCTTCCCTCTTCCTTCTTCCCTCTTCCTTCTTCCTGAAATCCGTTACATCCGTTACATCCGTTACATCCGTTACAGAACTTCCTTCTTCCTTCAACTCCCCTTCAAACGCTCCAACAGCCATTGAAATCTCGATGCCGCCAAATCGGGATTTTCGACATTTCCCCGGAGGGCGTCCTCGCCGTCGGGATCTTCATATATTAAACCATCACTATCATCGCCGAAGCGTTTGACTGTACCCCGCAGTCTCGACGACAGAAATTTGGTAATCGCCCGATAAAACCGCAGGGAAAAAAGCACGTCTTGCTCGAGTTTTTCAGTTAACAGTCGCCGGGGAATTGACAGGATGAGGCACTCTTCAATTGCCGTGACGCTAGCAGAAGGAAGCCTCCCGTCTACAAAAGACATTTCGCCTAACACTTCCCCGGAAATAATTTTTCCAATTTCTTTGTCGCCCAAAGATGATACAGCAACGCTCAAAGTTCCCTCCAGAACTATGTACAGGGCGTCTAAGGGCTTACCTTCGGTGATCAGGGTTGTGCCGGGGAGGACTTGGGTGCGGGTGCCGTTGGCGAGCATCCAATCGATGTCGCGATCGCTCAATTCGCCTAATATCACTAGAACTTTGCTCATAAAGTCAGGTTGAGATGAGATAATTTGTATTTTTTTACTTGTTTAGTTGCGTGCTGTTGTGAGATGGTCAGACCCTGAGCGAAAGCGATGGCTAAACTTTACAAATAGAACACTAAATTTTACACAATTTTCATAATATTCAGTAATTTTGACACGATCGAGCCACAAATCTTTCTCGAATCGGTGGTATTATTCTACATTACTTGTCAGGAACCCTGCAGCAGCCGATCGCGTTGTATTAACTGCACTTGCTTGGGACGGCGGGGTTGCCCAAACTGTTTTAAAAGCTTGTTGTCTCTTGGTTTAGAGCTGGTGCGCCCTCAAAAACCGGATTTTTCCCGCGTGGCTGCGAGTGCAGCGCCCCCAAGTAAAGTATTGTAGGATGCAAGCGAGGCGAACGATCGACCCCTCAATTAAACAGGATTAAGGATGAAATCATCCCTAGGATTGATTTTTTGCCGATCGATCTGTAAATTAAAATTAGCCTCTAAACCCACCGTCCGTTCTTGAATCTAATCAGCTTGAGAGTTGACTATTCAACGGTAAAATGGCAATCTAGGAACAACACAACTCATATTTGTGTCTTTTTTTCCCAAAGCTCTCGACGTTCTCCCTCAAACACTTACACTTTTAACACACCCTTCATTGAGGAGTTGCTATGAATAGTCTATTTTCCAAGTCTACTTTTGCGTTAATAAATCTTGCAGCTTTAGCTGTTTGTTGTAGTACCATGTCAGCGAAAGCTGAAACTGGCAACTTGCCCGATGTCGCTACAACTGCAACAATCGCAGCTCAAAATATTGACCAAACTTCTGAGCCAGCGGCAACTTCAGCAGTTAAACCCGACGCAGAAACAACGGCTAGTAATAAAAAAATTGATTCAATCAGTTGGAGCGAACTAACAGAAGCGGCAGAGCCAGCAGCCTCTGAACCGGCCGCCAACTTGCAAGTATCTATTGCTGCACCCGAAAAATCGGAAGCAGCAACATCTGAAATTGCTGAGACAGAAACAGCGCAAAATACATCCATTGCTGCTGAGACCCAAAAGTCGGAAGAAACCGCTAAAATTGCTGATAATGGTGTCAAAGTGCAGTCAACAGTCGAGACTGTCAAAAAGAGCGATCGACCTACCTCAATTGTTGCCCAGAGCAATAATCTTGAAGTAACAGCAACAAAGGAAGAAAAAGAAGTCCAAACAGCACAAGAATTGTTGAGCAATCCTGTCAGCACTTCCGCCTCAGCTCTGACAAACCAACCGAAAGTTGCCCAAAAACCTGCAACTGTCTCCGAAGCAACTGAAAAAGTAGCTCAAGGAACTCAAATCCGACCAGGCCGAGCAACCCGTTCTGGGCCCAGCTACATCGGCATTGGCGGCAATCTAGGTTTTGGCGGAGATTCAGCTTTAGGCGACGGTTCATTTGCCATTATTAGCAAAATCGGTTTGACGAACAATTTGTCGGTGAGACCGACTGTTTTGTTCCAGGACGACTTAGCTTTTCTAATTCCCGTTACCTTCGATTTTGTATCTCAAAATACCGTCGAAGTCACCGAGGATTTTGTGATTACTGCTGCTCCTTATGCAGGTGCTGGCGTGATAATTTCTACCGGGGATGACGGTACTTTGGGCTTCCTGATTTCGGGGGGTGTAGATGTGCCGCTGACGAGAAATTTTACAGCCACAGCCGGACTGAATATTGGTTTTGTAGACGGAGCTGAAGTGGGATTGTTGGTCGGTGTCGGCTATACGTTCCCGAATATTGCCCGGTAGTGTTGCTGTTTGAGCAAACGCAGGAAAAATAAATATGTGCGGGGTTGGCTGTAGGAATACAGTCAACCCTTTTTGATGATGGAAAATCTGCCTATGCGATCGATGTAGGGTGCGCCATAAGCACAGACCGGTAATGTAGGTTGCCTCATCAGCACAGAGCGCCGATATTGATTTTTGTGAAAGATATAATGATGGTGCGATCGATCTGAGATGTTGCGTCATTTTCAATAAGGTTTTTATGGACGGGCAGGATGCCCATCCCACAATCAAATTCACTCATGAGTGGAACAGGCATCTTGCCTGTTCTTGAAAATGGTGCAACATATAAGATCGATCGCACTTTCTCACCAATCACCCGAAAAAACCGTGACTAAAACAGAAATCTTAGCAGCACTCAAAAATCTGACAGCAGAAGAACGCCTAGAAATCATTGAAACAGCTTCGCGGATGATGCGCGAAGAAATAGAAGAAAAAGCCCAGCGCAAAGTTGAGAGAAAGCGGAGACTCAGAGCCGCAGCAGAAGCAGCGGTTCCTTTGTATGAACCAGGAGGGCCACTGCACGATTTGTGGTCGCCCGACAGCGAACCCTATTTCGATTCAGAGGAAGAATACCTGAGCGCAGGGGTAGAAACTAATGCGTAAAAGCGAAATTTGGCTTGTCAGACTAGATCCAACGGTGGGAGATGAAATTGGGAAAACTAGACCTGTTGTGGTTGTCAGCGATGATGAAGTGGGAAATTTGCGGCTCAAAGTAATTGTTCCAATTACAGCATGGAACGATCTTTTTTCCCGCTTGATTGGATGGTGCAGCTCGAACCGACATCAGAAAATGGCTTGGCGAAACTCTCCGCCACCGATACTTTTCAAGTCCGTTCCGTTTCCCAACAAAGATTTGTCCGACAACTCGGAACCCTGTCCGAGACAATTATGGAAGAAATTACAGAAGCACTGACAATTGTTCTGGATCTAGATTGAATAACTAGGCAACAGCGTACAAATAGTGTTATTTATAGATAGATTGTATGGCGCGATGGCCTAAATGATTCCTATACAACTTACACTCAAAAATTTTCTCAGCTATCGCGAAGCTGCTTTAGACTTTCGCGGCCTGCACACCGCTTGCATTTGCGGGCCTAACGGTGCTGGAAAATCCTCCCTCTTAGAAGCCATATCCTGGGCAATTTGGGGCTGTTGCCGCAGCGATACGGAAGACGATATCATCCATATCGGCGAAACTGATGTGCGCGTTGATTTCACTTTCTCCACAGGCGGCCAAATCTACCGGGTGATTCGCAACCGCCGACGCGGACAATCGGGAAGTTTGGAATTTCAAGTAGCAACAAACCCCCCCTTCCCCCCCCTTGGTAAGGGGGGGCCACAAGAAGTGAATTCTTCCCTTGGTAAGGGGGGGCCACAAGAAGTGAATTCTTCCCTTGGTAAAGAGGAACCCGAAGAAGTAAATTCTTCTCCCCCCCTTAGTAAGGGGGGGTCGGGGGGGGTGAATTTTCGCACGCTCACAGACAAAGGTCTGAGAACAACTCAGCAAAAAATCCTCGAACACATCAAACTAGACTACGATACTTTCATCAACTCGGCGTATTTGCGGCAGGGGCGAGCTGATGAATTTATGCTCAAAAAGCCGATCGAACGCAAGCAAGTTTTAGCCAACCTACTCAAACTCGACTCCTACGACACTTTATCCGACCAAGCCAAAGATACGTCCAAACAATTTAAAGCTCAAGTCGATGTACTCAAACAGAGTTTGCAAACCGTACAAGAGCAACTGCAACAAAAAGAGACCATCGCCTCCGAACAAACTCAATTGCAGCAAGCAACCGATTTACTTCAGCAGCAGCAGCAAGCCGACACAACCGAGTTACAGCAACTGCAACTCCAGCACCACAACCGCCAAACTTGGCAAAAACTCCTCGCCGGCCACCAGCAACAGCACTACAATATCACTCAAGAATGCCGCCGCTTGCAGCAAGAACTTAGCGCAGCCAAACAGCAGCAAAATGAGCTACAAGCCCTCCTAGGGCAAGAAAAGGAAATAACAGCAGGCATCGCGTATTTCCACAGCTTGCAAGCCACAGAAGAAAGTCTGGCGGGAAAATTTAAGGCAAACCAACAAGCCCAAAATCAGCGCCAGCAATTGCAAGAACAGCAGCGGCAAGAACTGAGCTTTTTGCAAAGCAAAATTCAGCAATTGCAAGCTCAATTAGAGGTTTTAGAACAAGATGAAAAAGATGTTCTGGAGATTCTCAAACAGCAGCCGGAGGTTGACAAAGGACTCGCACAGTTGCAAGCAGTTCGATCGCGCCTCAACGAACTAGAGCAACTGCAACTGCAAGTTTCGCCGCTGCTACAACAGCAGCAGCAAAAGCAACAAAAGCTCGATCGCGCCCGCGCCGGTTTAACCGCCCGCTTAGACGAAATCAACCGACAGGTGCAAGTTCAGCAGCAGCAGCGACAACCCCAATTACAGCAGGAAATCTCGGCCATCGCCAATCAAATTTTGCAGTTGGAAAACAAGCGAGTTTATCAGCAGCGAGTCCGCGAAAAAGGTCAAGAAAGGCACGACTTTCTCGGAAACCTGCAAGCCAAAAGCCGCGACTATCAAACCAGACTTGCCGAGATCGACCAAAAACTGCAACTGCTGCGGAAACATGAAGGAGAAAAAACCGCAGGCGAAGGTAAAGCCTCGAATTTTGCAGAAAACGAGCCATCGAATTCGCATTTAATGGTGCGGGATGCAAATTTTGGCAATTGTCCTTTGTGCGATCGACCTTTAGACGAACACTACTGGAATTTGGTAGTCACAAAACACCACACCCAACAGCAGGAAATCTGGAACCAACTGTGGGTTGTGCGCGAACAGTTGGCCGTCTCCGAGCGCGAAATTCAAGTTCTCAGACATGAATACCGCGAACTAGAAGAGGAATTAGCGCCCTACCAAGAATTGCGAGAACGTCGCAGTCATTTACAAGCACAATTAGATGGCCTTAGCCAAGACGAAAACCGGCTGCAAAGTATGCGTCAAGACGCGGCGGAAATAGAGCGGTTGCTACGCAGCGGGGAGTATGCAGCCGATGACTTGGGCGAACTCCAGCAAATCGAACAGCAACTGCAACAGCTCAATTATAGCGATCGCAGCCACTCCCTCGCCCGCAGCGATGAAAAGCGCTTGCGGTGGGCGGAAATTAAGCAAGCTCAAATCAAAGACGCTCAGCAGAAACTGAATAAAATTAATGCCCGTCGCCCAGATTTGCAAACTCAATTAGCCACGGTACAGCAACAGTTAGAACAGCAAAAAAATAGCTCGGAAATCCAGCAGCAAATTCTGTCTTTAGATAGATACATTGCGGAAGTTGGCTATAATTTGGAACAGCACGAACACGTCCGCAGCGAAATGCGCCGAGATCAGTTTTGGATCGCCCGCGCGGAAAAATTGCGATCGGCAACTGTGCATTACCCGCAAGTGCAGCAGCGGGTTAATGAAATAGCAAATTCCATCGCAGTGCGCGATCGAGATTTGCAAGCTGTCAGCGCTCAAACTTCCGCGATGAACCAGCAGTTGCAAGAACATCCCGATCCCACAGCGCGCATAAGTGCGATCGAACAGCAAATCAGTCGCCGTCGCCAGCAGCTAGACCAACATTTGGGAAGTCTCGGACGCCTCCAGCAGCAGCAGCAAAATCTGGAAAATCTGCAAGTTCAGCTAGTAGCTCAAAAAGAGCAAATGCAAGTTGCTAAACGCCAGCAGCGAGTTTATCAAGAGTTGGGTCAAGCATTTGGTAAAAACGGCATTCAAGCTTTAATGATTGAAAATGTTTTGCCTCAACTCGAAGCTGAAACCAATCAGATATTGTCGAGATTGAGCGCGAATCAATTGCACGTTCAATTTATTACTCAGCGGGCTGCTGCTTCTAAAAAAGCAACTAAATTGATTGACACTTTAGACATTTTAATTGCTGATGCTCGCGGTACTCGCGCCTACGAAACTTACTCGGGCGGTGAAGCTTTTCGGATTAATTTTGCGATTCGGCTGGCGCTGGCGAGACTGCTGTCTCAGCGGGCGGGTACGGCTTTGCAAATGTTGATTATTGATGAGGGGTTCGGGACTCAGGATGCGGAAGGGTGCGATCGGCTGATTGCTGCAATTAATGCGATCGCCTCCGACTTCGCCTGCATCCTCACCGTTACCCATATGCCCCACCTGAAAGAAGCTTTTCAAGCCAGGATTGAAGTAAGCAAAACTGCTCAGGGTTCTTGCCTTAGCTTGTCAATTTAAAAGGGTTGATGAGCCGGATGGAAGGAGGAGAAGAAAAAAAGTTAAAAATCTCAGTATTTTCACCTTCTGTTTTATGGATAAGTGCCTAATGCCTTCGGTGATACTATTTTCCCAAAAGAAGGCAATTGTAGACCCATCATCCAAACCATGATGGAATCAGTCATTGCCATTCCCAAATCTAACATCTAAAATGGTATTATATCATGTCCCATCATTGACCATAATATCCCGGCAGGGCGGGTTTTTGAGATTGTCAATTATTGGCAAATATTGTTGGTGAACCCGCCCCTACAAGAATCACGATCGATTGACCGGAGATGGTATTAGTCGTCTCCCTCGCCGACTTTTTTGGGCTGCTGACTTTGTTCACAAAGCTAAATTAAAAATAAGATTATAGAATAAGAATAGCTTAAGGTGTGTAGAATTTTTTATTCTTCTGTCCGCTCCGCAGGAGCGTGAATATTGCTACAGATGACAACAGACTCTTTCAACCTGTCTCTCCTAGAACGGGCGATCGCAGCGTCGAGCAACAGCATTCTCATCGCGGATGCTCGCAAGCCTGACATACCTATTATCTACTGCAATCCTGCTTTTGAGAAATTGACCGGTTACAGTGCCGAAGAAGTTATTGGACGCAACTGCCGGTTTTTGCAGGGCCCCGATACCGATCAGGCAGAATTAAATAAACTCCGCCGCAGCTTGGAAGCGGGAACGGAAATTCAGGTAGTGCTCAAAAATTATCGCAAAGACAAAACTCCTTTTTGGAACGAATTAATGGTTTCCCCCATCTTAGACAATGAGGGAAAAGTAACTCATTTTATCGGAGTTCAGAACGATATTAGCAAAAGAGTAGCAGCCGAAACTGCCAGGGAAGAAAGCGAAGAAAGATTGCGCGTGATCGCCAGTACAACTCCCGTTCCCCTGTTAATTACGCGCCTAGAAGACAGCATTATTTTGTATGCAAATCCTGCTCTTGGTGAAAGTTTAGGTTTGAGTAACGAAGAACTAATTTTTGGCAAAACAATTGAAATTTATGCTGATATCAACGACCACATTCAATTGCTAGAATTAGTCCAAGAAAATGGCTTTAGCGACCGCGAAGAAATCTGCCTCAAGAAAGGAAATGGCAGTTTTTTTTGGGTAAAAATGTCGATGCGAGCGATTAATTTTAATGGCGAAGCCGCAATTTTATCGGCATTTTACGATATTACCGATCGCGTAGAAGCAGAAACAGCACTACGGCAAAGCGAAGCGAGGTTTCAAAAACTAGCCGCCAATGTTCCGGGAATGATTTATCAATTTCAGTTAGCAGCAGACGGCACTATGTCATTCCCCTACGTCAGTTCCGGCTGCCGCGAGCTCTGGGAATTAGAACCTCTTGTACTGCAAAACTCAGCTATTCCCGCGCTCGAAATGATTCATCAAGACGATGCGCCAAGCTTCCATGAATCTGTTGCGATCTCAGCTAAAACTTTAGAGCCTTTGCGGTGGGAAGGCAGATTTGTTTTTCCGGGCGATCGGATTAAGTGGGTTAGCGGGGCTTCCCGGCCAGAACCGGGCGAAAAAGGTGACATTATTTGGGACGGCGTGTTGATTGACATTAGCGATCGCAAACTTGCAGAATCAGCACTGCGGCAAAGCGAAGCCAGATTTCAAAAAATGGCCGCCAATGTGCCGGGAATGATTTATCAATACTTGCTGCATCCCGACGGTTCAAATGAATTCATTTATCTCAGTTCCGGCTGTTGGGAACTCTACGAATTAGATCCTGAAAAAGTTCAACAAAACTCCGATTTAATTTGGGCAAGGGTGCATCCAGAAGACCTAAAAAATCTGTTAGAATCAATCGCCCTTTCCGGCAAAACTCTCAAACCTTGGATATATGAAGGACGGATCATAACCGGATCGGGAAAAGTGAAATGGATTCGTGGCATTGCCCGCCCCGAAATGCAGCCTGGGGGTGATATACTGTGGGAGGGAGTGACAATCGACATCAGCGATCGCAAGCTAGCAGAAATCGCCCTGGGCCAGTCAAAAATCGCCCTACTGCAAGTCAATCAAGAACTTGAAAAGCGCGTTCTAGAACGCACGGAAGCCTTGCAAACATCCAAAAAAATGTTGTGGTCGGTAATCAACAACATCCCTCAGTTAATCGCCTGGAAAGATCGAGATTTAGTTTACTTGGGAGGCAACAAAAACTTTGCCAAAGTCGCAGGTTTCAATCACCCCAGTGAAATCGCCGGTCTCACCGACTTCGATATGCCCTGGAAGCCGGAAGAAACAGAATTTTTTCGAGCCTGCGACCGCCGGATTATGGCAACCAACACCCCAGAATATCACATCATAGAATCTAAAATGCAAGCCGACGGCACCCAGTGCTGTCTGGATACAAATAAAATACCTTTACACGACAATTCCGGCAATGTTGTCGGCATTTTGTCTACCTTTGAAGACATCACCGATCGGCTTTCGCTAACAGCTAAAGTCCGGGCTAGCGAGGAACTATTTCGCACAATTTTTGAAGATGCACCCATCGCTATCTACTTAGCTAATTTAGATGATAACAAGTTAGTGAGAGTCAATAAAACTTACTGTGAAATGCTGGGATATACCGCAGCAGAATTGCTAGCCAAAACATTTATTGAACTTGGGCATCCCGACGATTATCCCAAAAATGTCCAAGTTGCTGATTCTCTCGATCGGGGAGAAATTACTCACTATCAAATCGAACTCCGCCAGATTACCGCTACAGGTAAAATTGTTTGGGTAAACGTGACAGCTACTTTGATTCGAGACGGTGAAGGACAACCTATTTACAACTTAGGGATGATTGAAAATATAACCAATCGCAAAATTTCCGCCGCCGCACTCCAAGCTTCCGAATCTCAATTAAGAAAACAAGCCGCCCAATTGCAAGAAGCCTACGAACAACTACAAAACGCTCAAATCCAATTAGTTCAATCAGAAAAAATGTCGAGTCTTGGTCAGATGGTGGCTGGGATTGCCCACGAAATTAACAATCCGGCAACTTTTATTAACGGCAATATTTCTCATACTTACAACTATTTTCACGATTTAATTGAACTGTTAACTCTCTACCAGGAATGCTACCCGTCCCCTGGGCCTCAGATTGCTGAAAAAATTAAGGACTTAGAGTTAGATTTTCTGAAGGAAGATTTGCCAAAAATGCTAAATTCCATGAGAGTAGGAGTAGAAAGAATCAGTAAAATTGTGTTGTCGCTGCGGAATTTTTCGCGACTGGATGAATCTGAAATGAAGTTGGTAGACGTTCATGAAGGGATTGACAGTACACTATTAATTTTGCAGCACAGATTGCATCAGGCAAGTATAAAAAGCGGGATTGAAATTATTAAAGAATACGGAAAGATATCCAAGATTTACTGTTGTGCGGGTCAGTTAAACCAGGTATTTCTCAATATTATCAGCAACGCGATCGACGCTCTAGAAAACCAACCGCAACCTCGGACGATCGTGATTCGCACCCTCATGAAAAAAGCTGGGTTGAAAAGCCACAGTAAAAACCAGCTCAGTAATTGCGATCGCATTGTAATTTGCATCGCCGACAGTGGGCCGGGAATGAGCGAAGAGGTTCGCAAGCGGCTATTTGACCCGTTCTTCACCACCAAGCCCGTAGGGGCTGGAACCGGCCTAGGATTATCCATCAGCCATCAGATTGTGGTAGAAAAACATAAGGGAAGCCTGCGGTGCATCTCAGCGCCCGGACAGGGAGCGGAATTCTGGATTGAAATCCCCTGCTGAGCGATCGTCGATTAATCTAAAAGTTTAAATATCTAACTTTTAACTCCCAATTGCCGTCGGTGCTTGAGTTATCAGGGTTTTGAATTAACCGCACTCAGAGACCGGAACAAATCGCACTCAGCGGTGTGCTAATCTGCTGCCCTTATTCGCTAGGCAATTATGCTCAAAAAACTACCTTTATCCTGGTCTCGCTACATTCCAGCCGGGTTGACGCTGGGTTTGGGTGTGGGACTGTCGCTTCTCACATTCGCCTTGGTTTGGGACTGGGAAGACAAGCGCCGCGACTACGAAATGCACCGCCGCATTGACGATATTTCGATCGGCATCGAACGCCAGCTCAACTCCGACTTAGATACTGTTCTCGCCCTCAGCGACTACATGAAAGCCTTCAACACCGTCGAGCGTTCCTCTTTTGCCCGGTTTGTCGCCCGTCCCCTATCCGTCCACCCCAGCCTGCAACTCCTGGCTTGGGCCCCCCGCGTCCCCCAGGACGAGCGACGCAACTACGAAACCAAAGCTAGAACCGAAACCGACCCCAGCTTCGAGATTACAGAGCGCGGGCCGCGAGGAGAACTCCGCAAGGCCCTCCAGCGTTCCGAATACTTCCCGGCTTTCTACGTCGAACCACCAGCCGGAAACGAGACAGCATTAGGCTTTGACCTCGCCTCCCACCCAGAAATCCGCGCCGCGCTCGATCGAGGGCGCGATACAGGAGAAATGGTTGTCACCAACTACATCGGCTTAACTCAAGGCAATTCCCCGGAACTAGGTCTTTTGGCCATAGTTCCGATTTACGAAAACAGCAGTAACCCGACTACCCTGGAATCCCGTCGCCAACTGCTACAAGGATTTGTTCTGGGCGTATTTCGAGGCAAAGATATTTTCCAAACCTCTTTAAAAGGACGCAATACCGAATACCTCAATATTTATCTCGTTAGCGAGGCTCCAGACAAGCAACAAGCAGCGTCGCTGTTACCCCAAACGGCCAACCCGGTTCTCAAAAATCTCCCTGCTGAGGGGCAAATTCAGCAATTTGCGGTGCAGTTCCAATCCGCAAGCCAACAAGTGCTTCCAGCATCAGCCGCTGCGGAACCCTCCCTCATGCAAAACTGCCCGATTCTTGACAATCCAGGCCCGAACTATACAGCTTGCAGAAGGCGGCTAAAAATTAGCGGCCGCCAGTGGTCTATGTACGTGTCGGCAACCCCGGAAATTCGCAGGCTTCGCAAGCACTGGCGCTCTTGGGGAACTCTGACGATGGGGATGCTGTGGACTCTGATTCCGGTGACATATATGCTGACATCTTTGAGTCGCACCGCCCAAATCGAAAAGCTAGCCGGAGAAAGAATTCGCCAAGCCGAACAGTTGCAGGCTGCTTACCTACAGTTGGAACTCGAACAAGCTAAATCCGAGCAACTGCTGCTGAACGTTTTGCCCGCAGCGATCGCCCTGCGTTTGAAGGACAATGAACACAATATCGCCGAAAGTTTTGCGGAAGTAACTGTGATGTTTGCCGACATTGTGGGGTTTACAGAGCTTTCGTCGAGAATTTCAGCGACGGCGGTGGTGGAAGTGCTCAACGATATTTTTTCGGCTTTTGACCACTTGGCCGATCGCCACGGTTTGGAGAAAATTAAGACTATTGGTGACGCTTACATGGTTGTCGGCGGTTTGCCTACGGCTAGAGAGGATCACGCCGAGGCGGTGGCGAACATGGCGATCGATATGTTGCACGAAATTCGGCTCCTCAGTTTAGAACATTCGGAACCTTTCAGCATTCGGATCGGGATTAGCAGTGGGCCTGTCGTTGCCGGCGTTATCGGCTTAAAAAAGTTTATTTACGACCTCTGGGGCGACACAGTAAATATTGCTTCGCGCATGGAATCCCACGGGATTACCGGCTGCATTCAAGTCACCGCCGAAACCTACGAGAGATTAAAAGATAAATATACTTTTCAGAAGCGCGGCGCCATTCAAATCAAGGGCAAGGGATACATGGTTACTTATTTACTGACTGGGAAAAAAGATTATTAACTCAGCCCAAAAACGGATACAAGCCTCCGATTCCCCGATCGACTAAGACTTTCGATGGCCAAGCTAAGATATGATAAGCTCAAGGCATTCTGTCACGCCTGCACCAAATGAGGAAAAACCATGACGACGCTCCTAATCCAAACCGAAAGCGTCCCACTGACGGTCAATTTCCCTGCGATCCAATCGATGACTGTTGAACAGTTTTATGAATTCTGTCTAGTTAATCGCGATTTGAGAATTGAGCGTACAGCCAGTGGGGAAGTTATCATTATGTCACCCGCCTTTTCAGATACAGGGAACCGCAACATTAAAATTGCTCAGCAACTTGCGAACTGGGCAGAAGAAGATGGCACAGGTGAAACGTTTGACTCCAGTGCAGGCTTTACCTTGCCGAATGGAGCAACTCGCTCTCCCGATGTCTCATGGATTAAACTAGAGCGCTGGAATGCCTTAACTGAAGAAGAAAAAGCCTCATTCGCACCGATTTGTCCAGACTTTGTGATTGAATTGCGGTCTGCTAGTGACACTCTCAAGGGATTGCAAAAAAAGATGCAAGAATATATTGACAACGGTGTATCGCTCGGCTTTTTGCTCGATCGCAAAAACAGAAAAGTCTACATCTACCGTCCCAATCGCGAACCTGAAATCTTAGATAATCCTGAAACAGTCAGCGCCGATCCAGAGTTACCGGGATTTGTCTTGCGGATGGCAAAAATCTGGTGATTTAGATCGTTACACCATACTCAAAGACATCAATTCATCGGTCATTTCAAAATTAGCTGTCACGCTTTGCACGTCATCCAAATCTTCCAGTGCGTCCATTAACTTCAGGAGCGATCGAGCTTTTTCAGGAGTGTCTATTTCCACTGTATTGCTGGGAATCCAGCGAGTTTCCGACTGCACAACAGCAAAAGTTTTTTGTTTCAAATGATACTCCCCGCTCTTTCAGAGACTGGGATTCTTGGTTCATAGATCCTTTATTTTTTAGCTCGAATCACTAAATCAATTAACTGTTATCGTCCCAGAGTTTTACCCCATTCGCTTGAGCCAGTTTATGAGCATTGGATTTGACATTTCCGGGCGTGAACGCACGGAGTAGTTTGCGATCTAGCTTAGACTTCAGTTTGTGCTTCAGTGGGTTACGATACCCCATCCTCGATCGAAGTTGGCTAGGCTTGCTTTTGAGCTTGCTTTCTTTTCCTCAAAACAGCCCGTTGAATTGTCAGAAAAATTTTCCCCTCTTGTTCATTAATTTCACCGTCAGCCTCGATCATCTCAGTGCATCGCTTTAAAAGTGGTTCGGCAAAGTCGAGTTCGAGTTGTTCGAGTAAAATATCCAACTTGGGAGGCAATTTAGACTTATTTTTCACAGCTTCAATCTCAGCTAAAGACTTGGGATTTAAATTTGCCGCTTGTAATTGAGGTAATAACTCATCCCATCGGGTGAATTTTTGGGTGGTATAGACGACATACACCAAAATCCAATCCATCACCGTTTCTTGTGCGATCGCTGTCTCTAAATATTGCTCACTTTCCGCTTGCAATACCTCTTGTAAATCTTCGAGCTTGGTTTCGATTTTCGAGGAATCGATATCGGCTTCATAAAACCGACAGGCACCGTATCCCAGCGCGTAAATCATTGTCGCACTGGCGCTAGCATTAATTACCGCACCCGCCAAGGGAATATTGCTGACAAGCGTAACTCCAGCTTCGATCGCTAAATTGCTACCCAAGGATAAACCGAAAATAGCGACAACTTCTTTTTGGCGATCGCTCGATTGCAAATCCTTTCCATAGGCGGCAGCTATTTGATAAACCAACTCGGCGGATAACACCGTCATTGCCGCTAAATCCATGCCAGCCAATGCCAAAGCTGCGCCCGGAACTAAACTGCTAACCAAGCCACTTCCTGCAGCTAGCAAGGCTTTTTCCACCATTAAGCGATGTGCGATTTCTTGAGGTTTCTCGTGAGGATATTGGCGCTGCAACTCTCGAACTTGCGCCTCGGCAGTCACAACATCAACTTTATTGATCGCATTAACTAACCAGTCGATTTTGAAATTTTCAGTCAGTTTTTTTAGGATAGGACTCTGGGAAATCGAACCGAGGGCTGAACCAAAAAAATTGGGAAATTGGAGTGCTGCACTTCCGGCATTCCCTACCGCATTCCCTACCGCACTCGCGGTATTAACAACAATCTCACCTCCAGCACTGCTTGCTGCATTGCCTACCGCACTAGCCGTATTAACAATCGCACTTCCGGCATTCCCTACCGCATTACCTACCGCACTCGCGGTATTAACAATCGCACTTCCGGCATTGCCTACCGCACTCGCGGTATTAACAACAATCGCACCTCCTGCACTGCCTGCTGCATTCCCCACCGCACTCGCGGTATTAACAATTGCACTTCCGGCATTGCCTACCGCACTCGCGGTATTAACAACAATCGCATCTCCAGCACTGCCTGCTGCATTGCCCACCGCACTCGCGGTATTAACAATTGCACTTCCGGCATTCCCTACCGCATTCCCTACGGCACTCGCCGTTGCAGAGACGGCTCCGAAAACGGAACCGAACCAATTGGATTTACCCCCTGGTTCAGCCTGCACATTCGATTCGGATATATCCTTGGTTTCGGATACTTCGGTTGCTGACAGAACTTCTTCTGAGTGCGTGCTGTCCATTTTGCTTTCGTTGTTATCAAAAAATTTGGTTTAAAACCCCTTCTTCAGTGGCCGGCTTTAATTTCTTAAATCCATGCCTAAAAATCAGGGAACTGCTGGTATTTGTAGTATACTACAATCGTCAAGGTTAAACTCCTGTGCCATCGTGAAACAGTTAAGACACACTTTTAGGCATAAATTGTTGGACTCAGAGCAGCGAATACTCTTAAAACAGCTAGAGAATCAACGCATTCTCTTTACCAGAAAACAAATAATTTGGTTCATTTGTTAAGTAGGGTAGGGCATACCCGAACTCGCTTGTTCATATCAAGCGTACGCTTTTGGAGATAGACCCTCTGGGGTTGCTGTGAGTTGAACTCGTCAATTGGTATTTTGTACGGTTGAAAGGTTTAAGAATTGCCGCAAGGACATAGCGCTTAAAGGTCAGTCGATGAATTAAGAATCCCCACGCCTTCAGGCCCGGGAGTGTCAACTAGCATGGCTTTACTGTGGGTTGAGATTTTCAATGCAGCTTTTTCAGCAATGCGTTGGATTGACACTCCCCACTCGCGTACAGATAGGGATTCGTTTCCTGGTAATAGTGTAGCGCGATCGTCCCGCTGGCGAGTTTTCGTCTTTTTTTGCAGTGCCAGCAGGACGCTCCAGATCCCTCATCTTTCAACCATTAAACCATGACCGAAGACATCAATTCATCGCTCATTTCAAAATTCGCCGTCACACTTTGCACGTCGTCCAAATCTTCCAGTGCATCCATTAACTTAAGGAGCGATCGAGCTTTTTCAGGAGTGTCTATTTCCACTGTATTGCTGGGAATCCAGCGAGTTTCCGACTGCACAACTGCAAAACTTTTTTGTTTCAAAACATCAGCCAACTGTTCCAAATTAGCCACACTTGTAAATACCTCTGCACCTTCAGTATCCTCATCAATTAATATCAAATCATAAGATTCCGCCGCCGCCTCTAGGGACGCTTCAAACAATTGTTCCTCATCAATCGGGCCGCGTACCGTACAAACTCCTTTGTTGTCAAACATCCAGCCCACACAACCAGTTTCGCCCAAGTTGCCGCCATTTTTAGTAAAAGCTTCTCGCAAGTCAGCCGCTGTGCGGTTGCGATTGTCTGTCAGCGCTTCAATCAGAATAGCAACCCCGCCAACGCCGTAACCTTCGTAGCGAATAGCTTCTAATTCCGAACTTCCCCCCGCCAAGCCGGCACCTTTGGCGATCGCCCTTTCTATGTTTTCATTAGGAATATCCGCCGCCTTGGCTTTTTCAATAGCCGTCCGCAGTTGAAAATTGCCAGCGGGATCGGGAACTCCGCTGCGGGCCGCGACAATAATTTCGCGAGATATCCTAGCAAAAACCTTGCCTTTAACGGCATCAACTCTCGCTTTTTGGCGTTTAATATTCGCCCACTTACTGTGTCCAGCCATACCGATTTAAGATTTTCGATTTAAAATGTGCGATCGAGATTAAACAATAACACCCAGATTCGGACTAATCAGATGAACGTAGGGTGCTCTTCTGCCGCGCACCTTACACACATAGCATAAAATGCGATTTTTCGCACGAATCTCAACTTTAATTAAACCGGATCGCGGTTTCAGAGTCAGTCAGGTGAGAAGTATCGCCATTAAGTGCGATCGACCATTCTCCCTCACCCCGCACCACTTTCACCAAACAGCACAAAGAAGCGTTTATTTCCGTTTCCGCACCGCCCGCCAGCCCCATCGCAGTTCCTAAAACCGACGCACCGTGACCTACCAATAACATATCTTCGGGAAACTCAGCCGCGAGACGTTTAGCCGTTTCCCCCGCCCTTTTGAAACAAGCTTCCACGGTTTCGGGATAATTAGCAATACCGCTTTTGTAGGAAGCATCAATCCTGGGAAAACGCCTGCACAAAGCTTCGAGGGACTCAGTTTCCGGCATTTCTGTCATCCATTCAGGATTCAGCCATTCGCACAATCCCCACTCTAGTTTAATTGACAAATCGAGAGCTTCAGCCGCGTGATTTGCTGTTTGGACAGTTCGCAGAAAAGGGGAAGCAAAAATATGAGAAATTCCTTCACCTTTGAGGCGATTTGCGAGTTGTTTAGCTTGAATGTGACCGTCTTCGGAAAGGTGGGGATCGTAGCGGTGTTCTGCGGTGAGAAACCAGTCGGGGTTAACGAAGTCGATGCGGTTTCCGTGTCGTGCGATCCAGACTGTTTGTGGCATGAGTTGGTTTGAGTTTTGCTTCTAGGTGTAATATTATATCAAAGATGCTGATTTGGGCTCTTTATGAAATTCGAGTGGGATGAAAACAAGGCTGCGGTAAATTTGTCCAAGCATGGGATCTCATTTGAGGAAGCCAGAACGGTTTTTGACGATCCCCTCTACGTCGATTTCTACGATCCGGATCACTCTGATGAAGAAGATCGCTATATTATGGTTGGAGAGTCCCAGCAAGGTAATTTATTGATAGTGTCGTATACAGAAAGAGCAGATTTTATTCGTTTGATTAGCGCCAGAAAAGTAACACGAGTGGAGCGAGAAGTTTATGAAGAAGGATGAAACAGGGATGGACGATGAGCTTCGGTCGGAATATGATTTGAGGAAGTTGCGTGTAAGAAGGGTAGGATCGGGACGAAAGACCTTTGGTGGTGTAAATATTCGTTTAGAACCGGATGTTGCAGAGATGTTTCCCGATTCTGAAGCAGTGAATGAAGCTCTGCGGTTTTTGATTAGAATTACTAAAGAAAACGTGGTATCTGAGAAATAAGCCCGCGAAATAAGCCCCCCGATCGATCCGTGGGGTCGCTTTAAAGTCTTTAATTAATTTTATCGCCACTGTGCCTGATAGTATGTGCAACTATTTGACACTGCGCTAAAATTAGATCACTCACTCTGTATTGTCGTCAAATGGCTCAATCTATAAAGCAACTCCACGCCCAAATTCAAGCCATGCCCAGCGATTCGGTTAAGGCGATCGTGCTTTCATGACTGAATCAGTCCAACGGTAATCTCAGCGACTTTGAACGCCTAATAGCAGAAATTGCCCAAGAAACCGAGGGATATCAGTGGGGAGAAATTGACACAGCAAATGAGTTTCAACCCCTCAGCGAAGAACAAACGATCGCAAGCAGTCTCGCAGCCTTGCAAGATTACCAGACAAACAAGACGGGCCGAAGAGCACGATCGGGTTAAGCAATGGGCAGATAGTCTAGGGAGCGATCGTTTTGGCTACCTATGCCAAAATAAAGTTAGAAAATAAAGTTAACCATTCATCATAACTTTTATGACTCTTACACTCACCTTACCCCCCCAAATCGAAGCACTGCTGCGCCAACGGGCGGAAAGTACAGGACAAGATATAACCAGCGTTACCCTAGCTGTTATCGCGTTCGGACTTAGCTTTGATGAAAGCGATTTCTTCGAGGCATTAGAAGGGATTCAACGCGGACTTGATGACTTCGATCGGGGTCAGTTTTCTACTCTGGAAGAGTTTGTCGATAGACAAAACCAGAAATACGGACTTTCTTTGGAAGCATAATGTATCGCATTGACTTTTCCAGTACAGCTCAATCTGAAGCTGATGCAGCGTTTCTGAACTTTTCCAAATTCACGACTCCCGAACGCGCTCAAGCATGGTATCAGGGTTTGATTAAAGCGATTTCCTCACTGAAAGAAATGCCGCGTCGTTGTGTTTTAGCCCGTGAAAACGCGTTTTTCAGCCAAGAGATTCGCCAGCTTCTGTATGGAAGTGGTAAAACCACGTATCGCATACTCTTCACTATTTTTGACGATCAACCCATACCAACGGTGAGGATTATCCACATTCGCCATGCAGTCCAGCGTGCGATTGGCGAACCCCAAGATGAGGCATGACCTTATGCTTAGCTTATCTAATTTTTTTGAAATAAGCGATCGCAAATTGCCATGCCCTCCGCAGCCGCGAATTACATTCGCCCCCTAACTCGCAGCATCTTATTCCCACCTTTTTGAAACTCATAAGGAGCCTCTTGAATTTCTACACTAAAACTTCTCTTTTTCAATTCTGTGAGAATCGGATTTAAGTGATCGGATTCCTCCCCGCTAAAACTCTGCAATAGAGGGAAGACTCGGACTTCCTTCGCAACTCGACACATTTCTGTAATTGCTTCCAGATGAAATTCTTCGGAAAGTAGGTGAGAATAAGCAAATAAGAAATGGCTGCACAAACCTAAATCGAATTCACCGTTCTCGAAAGGCAAAACAGGCAGCTCAGCATTCAGGTAGCGGCCTTGCTGCAAGCCTGATGGAAAATCTTCTAAAAATTCCTGCATCGCCTTCATTCGCACTTCGCCTAGCTGGTACGGCGATTCAAAATTATTCCACAGGTAGCCGTCTAAATTGGCTTTAACACCGTCAATCACAGTTTGATATGTTTCTTGGATGCGATCGCCAATTTCCACCGCAGTAAACTGATAAACTGGATCGCAAGAAATTACCTTTTTACCTTGGCGAGTCATTTCGGCATTGAAACTCGCCGGGCCGCCTGCACAATCAAGAATTGCTAGTTTGAGGTCACTTGATGTCAAGCTAAACATTCCTATGTATTCATCCAAGCAGCGTCCCCAGGGAATTACTTTATCCAATTTTAGTGACACTTGTCTTTGTCCCGCAGAGAGAATTATTTAATATTTTACCTCAAATCAGGGTGGTTTTTTCCTATCTCCTTTCTGTGGCGGGTTGATTTGTATCGCGAGTTATGTATAGCAATCCTTGCAGGAGTCGTACAAAGATGTAGGGTTAGTGCCTTTGTTTGCCTACCCCGGCCTCATGAGGGCAACCACGGGGGGTTTGCCCCTACAAGAATTACACAAATGATGCGAGGATTGTTATATGAAGAATTTTGCTCAAACGAGATATTAATCCTGACAACAGTTGGCGGGCTTTACACTTTCTTTACAAACAAGGGGCAAAATAGTTAAGTGCGATCGCACAATTTTTATGCTTCCACCTGTGGATTTTGCAGCGAAGCGAGGCTACACTGGACAGCAGGGAAAATAAACTAAAATCCACTAGCTAAATTGCTCTTGTTCAATGGCAGGCTGCAACCAGGGAAGAAAGATGAAACATACCATTCAAACCGCTACAAGTCTGAGTTTGTCAGCACTCCTGGTGCTATTTAGTTCGCTGCCCAGTAGAGCTCAGTTACCTGCAGTCAGAAATCCTGCGCCTGCTAGGAACCCAAACCAACCCAGAGTACCGCCGCCACCTCCGGGTTCGAGTTTGCCGCCGATCGGCAATTCTGGTTCGCTGACACAAGAAGCAGCTTATACTTTAGGATCGGGCGATCGCATTGCTTTAGAGATATTCGGCGTCCCTGAATTCAGCAGAGAATATCAAGTGTTAGTTGACGGGACGCTCAATTTGCCAATCATTCGTAGCGTCTCAATTCAAGGGTTGACGCTGCAACAAGCTGCTAATGTGATTACCCAGCGATACGAACCCTTCATCAATGTTCCCGTTGTTACCGTGACTCTGGTAGTCGCTCGCCCCCTAAATATAGGTCTTGCCGGTGAAGTTACTCGCCCGGGTTCCTACAAGATTAATCCCACTAGAGATGGAGGAGGAGTAAAATTCCCGACTTTGATGGAAATGCTGCAACTCGCACAAGGGGTGACATCAGCAGGAGATATGCGAAATGTCCAAATTCGTCGTCCCCGCAGAGGCGGGCCGGAGCAAGTTACTACTGTTGATTTGCAGGATTTTTTAGATACGGGAAATTTGCGTCAAGACGTTACCATTCGAGATGGAGATACAATTTTTATACCGACAGCAAGTGCCCTGAATACTCAAGAAGTTCGTCAAAGAGCCAGTGCTAATTTTTCCGCTGATATTACTAAACCAATTGGCGTAGTAATTGTCGGGGAAGTAAACCGGCCGGGGCCTTATACTGTATTTGCTTCGGATGTGCGATCGAGCAACCAACAAACAGAGTTGAGTTTTGTATCTATCGACCAACAGCAAGGAGCAGTTGTGGGCTTACCAACAATAACTAGAGCACTGAAAATTGCTGGTGGTATCACTACAGAAGCTGACATTCGCCGCGTACAAATCCGCCGCCGAGTCAGAGGTGGCAACGAACAAACTATCATGGTAAATCTGTGGGATTTGCTGCAAAAAGGCGACGCAACTCAAGATATTTTGCTGCAAGAAGGAGATAGTGTAATTATCCCGACAGCAGCTACTGTAGACTTAGCTGAAGTTTCTCAAGTTGCAAATAGCAGTTTTTCTCCGAACGCGATTAGCATCAATATTGTAGGAGAAGTAATTAGGCCTGGGGCTTTGCAGGTGCGGCCTAGTACGTCCCTGCACCAAGCTTTGCTGACAGCAGGCAGTTTCAATCAATTGCGGGCTAAAAAAGACAAGGTAGAACTATTGCGTTTGAACCCCAACGGTACTGTTTCTCGCCGCACGATCGAGGTGGATTTTGCTCAAGGCTTGAATCCTAATAATAACCCCACTCTCCGCAACAACGATGTGATTCTGGTAGCGCGATCGGGCTATGCTAGGGTAGGAGACAATATCAACAGTTTCTTGCAGCCAATAACAGGAGTTGCAAGTGGGATCAACGCTGTTAGCGGCGTTTTTACTGGGTTTCAAGCAACTATCAACGCTTTTCAAAACTTATTTTTGGGAGGGGATTTCGAGCGACGAAATCAGCTCAGAGAGCTTCGCGAACAACGTGAAGACAGACAAGAGCAACGTCAAGACAGACTGCTAGACAGAGAGCTACAACGTGAAGATAGATTGCAGCAAGCAGAAGACAGAAGACTGCAACTTGAAGACAGACGCTTGCAACTCGAAGACAGACAGCGACAAATAGATCTTGAGAATCGGCAAATCGAGATCCAGGAGCAGCAACTTCAGCTCCAAAATCAGCAGCAGCAAATGCAGCCACAGCAAATTCAGCCAACTACTCCTTGATAAGGCTCGGGTGTTGAAAGTTAGCCACCCTCTTTTTGAATCGGCGGTTGAAACTGCTGCATAGAGTCAAACGAAGTTTGAGCAAAGGGGGACTAACAAATAAAGGGGGTATTCAAACCGGATTTGCTATTACATGGCACATCCCAAATCTACGGCAAACATCCAAGGCGTTGCTGATTTACGGTATGAAACGTTAAATATGCCCGTCATAGAAACCTGTCTCCACAAAGCTTTTGGATTTTAAAGTTATTTTTTTTTCATACCCTGATTAAGTAACGCCACCTTGAGATTGCTTCACTGAGTTCGCTGGGCAACAGAAATACCTTACTTTTGCGTAAGTCCTGTAATCCTAACAATTCGAGCCTTGAAACGTATAAGTTGCTACATCAAAGATAAAGGTTCGATTGAAATTGTTCCCCTTTGTCCATGTCCCAAACTACATCAATCATGAGAAAATTTTTGTCTTCGGGAAAATTAATCAACCTTTCGTTTCCAACAACTGCGGCTGCAAAACCTGATTTAATTTGCCGCTGCGAAACCCCTCCAAATCCAAAGTCGCGTACACAAAACCAAACTCCTGAAACACCGCCACCAATTCAGGCAAATCGGTATTTAGCACAAACTCCTGAATCTCCTCTGCAGGTAACTCAATGCGCGCCGTATCTCCGTCCGATCGCACTCGCAGATTTTTCAGTCCCAACTGCCGCAAATACCGTTCGGCGCGCCCCACTCTTTGCAACTTTCCAACGGTGATTTCTTCGCCGTAAGGAAAGCGCGAACTGAGACAAGGTTGAGCCGGTTTGTCCCACCAAGGCAAACCCAATTCTTTTGCCAATTGCCGCACCTCAAATTTAGTGATTCCTACTTCGGCTAAAGGCGATCGCGCGCCGCGTTCCTTTGCCGCCTGAATTCCGGGACGATAATCCTTTAAATCATCCGCATTAACCCCATCCACCACATAAGGATAACCCTTTGCTAGTGCTAGGGGTTTCAAAGTATCGTGCAGTTCGCTTTTGCAGAAATAGCAGCGGTTAACCGGGTTAGAAGTGTAATTTGGATTTGCCATTTCCTGAGTTTCTACTTCCTCGTGGGCAATACCAATTTCTGCTGCTTGAATCCGCGCATCTTCTAAATCTTCTGGCAGTAAAGACGGCGACACAGCCGTCACTGCCAAAGCGCGATCGCCCAACACATCAAAAGCGATTTTTGCCACCAAAGTGCTGTCAATTCCGCCGGAGTAGGCAATCAAAGCCCGTTCCATTTGTGCGAAAATAGTTTTTAATTCTTCGAGTTTTTCTATTAACATGATTTCAACTTTTATTACTGCTATTCTGGAGCGATACCGAGGGCTGCCAATCGAGCCAAAAGTTCTTGATTTCGCTGTCTTTCCTGTTCCAGCAGCGTCTCGGCTAACTCTTTGTCTTGCTGTTGGCGATCGGCCCGCTGGCGTTCATTTTCGGCCCGTTCTTCCGGCCACAAAAGCAACTCGCCCGCCGTATTCCACCAGCGCAGCCAATATCCCGTTCTACCTTCGCGAGTTCCCTGCCACACTCCCAAAAATAGATTTAATCCAGGTATTAAATAACGGCCGTTTTCATCAGGATTTTGATTCTCATAACGCTCGGATTCTAGCGCATAAACTTCTATTCTGCCTGTATGGGGCCGAAAAATGACATAGCGAGGAACTTTGATTACTTGTTCGTAAAAAAACCACTTGCCGATTTCTTCTGTGTGTTCGACAGAGTATTCGTCGCCGTAAGTAGCTGATAGAAATTCCATCACTACAAAAGGGACTGTTCCTTCGGTATGAGGCGTGTAACTGCGGCGGGGATAGTTGTGAGGCCAAGGTTGCACCGGCTGCACGTACATCCAGTCTGGTGCTTTGCAAATAGTGCGATCGTCCACAGCAGCGCACAAAGCAAAATTAGAAACTATTAGTGCGTCTTGCATTAGTTGCGGGGAATCCACTACAGACTGGCGCAAACCGTTAGCTAGCAAGGGATGGTCTATATCGTCTACAGGGTCGTCTGGTAGGATGAAATCATCGGGTAGCAGAGGCCAAGTAATCTTGAGCTGCGATATCGGTTTGTGAATTACAGTAGTCATAAGTCACCTCATTTTACCAATAAAAATTTTAGTTTTAGTCCAGATGGGCGATCGATAACCTTGTCTATATCTTAGCGCGCTAAGTCGATAATAAAATTAGTTTGTAGTAAGGAATTTAGTCCTCACTACAAACAATTACCCTGAAGGTGCGGAATGCGCGCTTTAAAATTCCCGGCGGGAAAATATGGCGATCGCAATTGACAACAGCAGCACCACATACAGCAAACCGTAGCCAGCATCTGTAATCAAACCTGCCAAGTAAGGAACTTGTCCGTAAACAGCATCATTTCTCAAATTGAATCTGGCTAAATCCGGCAAAACCAGATATAGTCCCATCATCAATTGTTCTAGGCCAGGATTTTTAGTTAACTTGCCCAAAGCCACTAAATCCCGCGTCGAATGTCCCATCAAATAAACGCCAAATGTCAGTAAAGTTGCCAACAGCGAACTGCTGAACACCCCAAATAAAATCCCTACACCAGCCATGAGACAAAGCTCAAACCAGATAAACAGCGAAGCGATTAAAATGCTTCCCAAAGGGAAAGGAATGCTACTCAAACTCAGAATAGCCAGATAGATAACAGTCATTGCCGCTACAAGCACCGCCAGCACCGCCGACAGTCCTAAGTGCTTGCCCACAATTAACTCAGCCCGACTTATCGGCTTAGCAACTAACAGATAAACAGTGCGCTTTTCAATTTCTTTGTTGACCAATCCGGTAGCCACAAACACTGTGGCAATTAAACCGAGAATGCTCATAGCAGCCAAACCGATATCTAAGATAATTTTCTTTTCGGTTGTCGCCGCCAATTCCGGTATCAACCGTACCGAGGCGCCCATCAACAGAGCAAAAATAATAATTAAGTAAAGGATGCGATCGCGAATTACTTCCCAAAATACATTGGTCGCGACTGTCAAGATTCTTCTCAAATTCATCTAGTTATTAACCCGCTGGAAACTTTCGCCATACTTTAGTGCAAGGAAGAAGGAAGAAGGAAGAGGGAAGAAGGAAGAAGGAAGAGGGAAGAAAGAGGATTTTTTCCATCTCAGACTCTCAGACTCTCCCACTTTCAGACTCTCCCACTCTCCCGCTATACCCATCGCAATTAGTTAACACAGACAGAATCAAACTTGAGTGTCCCCCGGCGTTCCATCTTTTTTCTGTCCGGGTTGAGAGCGTTTGATGGCATCGCACGTTACAGTCGCCCTATTGGCTATCTGGAACACCTCGCAAGATTTGGTAAACGAATATATTTCCGGTCTAAAAACCACTCCCAGCCAAGTTGCCTGCATATCTAACTGATAGCGAGACTCTCCTTGGACGATCGAAGTTTTGACATCCCACCTCCCATCTTCTGCGACTACCCCAGTTGTTTGTAAGGCTTGATTCCGCAGAAAAAATCGCTCATTGTCAATATCTATTAACATTTGCTCTACCTGCGCCCACGGTTTTGTGCGGGCTTCATTTCGCAGGTATCGCTCCATTTCATTGAGGATGACAACTCCTCGGGAGCGATTAATAGTTGGCTGTTGAAATGTCACCACATAATCGCTTTGCCTTAAATCCTGAGATAAAACACTCGGATACTGTTCTATCCAACCTTGAATTAAAAAGTGAAAAGCAAACCAACAGGAAAACAGCAGGTGAACGAGAGTAATCATCAAAAACTGAGGGCGCACCAACGACCTGATACCTTCCCGTTTTGACTCGCTATTCCAAATCTCTATTGTAGCAAGAACTGCTACTGCTATAAGTGGGCCTGATATCCATGCTATTTCCTTCCTATCCGACGGTAATCTTATCAGTAACCACAAGCCAATTAAGATGCTTGTCACCCACGGACTCAGACTTACTCCTTTAATCACAAAAGGTTGCTGGCTGGTCAGCAAACCCATTGAAAGTGTAAATAATAACCAGCTCATATCAAAAAGCAGAGTTCTCGTCCGCCAGTCAGTTACGGCTGCCACTGTCAGCAAAGCTAAAAATATGCTGAGTAGTAAAGGAGTCTTCCAGTGGACAACTTTAGGCGGAATCATCGCCTTTTGGATTTTTTTATTAGTTTCCCAAAGGTTGTTCGTCAGCTTAGTGAGTTGCTGAGTGACATCAAAAAATTGCTTCATCATAAATTTCAATACACGCTTTGCAAAAACAACACGGTTAAAATAACGAGATTGCTAACAGTGTGGGCGATTAAAATTCCCCCAAACTGGGTAGTTACTTGAAAAGTTTTTTTGGGAGGACGGCGGGTGAGGGTGGGCGGCCCTAAAAACTGAGGTTGGGAAGCTTTTTTATTGCCGACAACCATGTTTTCTATGAATTCTAAGCCCTGCCATTTAGCTAGAAAAGTTACTGCTAATACGGAGAGTGCTATCATAGTTATTGGAGCGTAAACATTATCCCCACGTCCTAATAAAATATAACCGATAAGCTGTTCCCGCAATTCTTTGCTAAGAACGCTTTCAATGCCGAAGAAAACTAACCAGCCTACGCAAGTGCAAGATAGATTGAGGATGGCTGTATATTCAATGCTGGTTTTGGGGCCGAGTTTAAGTAGTTTTTGCAAAAACCACGATTCGATCGCGATCGCCAAAAACATAATTAAAATTTGCACCAAAACAGTCCGAAATGGGAAAACACTCGCAATCATAAGCCTTTAGGTATATCAGTCCGTGTTAAATTTTAATTGTACAGCACAAACGGAATAATCTTAACCGGAGGTTTGAGCACCTGATTCCGTTAGATCGCTGCTTAAAAGATTGGGAGTTAGAAGTTATCGTATAATCTGTTGAGATCCGCCAACAGAATGGAAAAATTAAACATTCAAGGCGCGCGATCGAATACCCACCCCGATACAGACTCAAACAACTGCTGATTATGGTAAGGAATGGCATTGGTATTCGGACAGCCTCATCCCGCTCGGAACGCGCCGCGGGTCAGATTCACGTCTACGACGGCGCTGGTAAAGGCAAGTCTCAGGCAGCTTTGGGAGTAGTGTTGCGCTCGATCGGGCTGGGTATCAATTCTGACTCGCCCACGCGAGTTTTGTTGCTGCGCTTTCTCAAAGGTCCCGGCCGCTCCTACGACGAAGACGGGGCAATAGAAGCCTTGCAACGGGCATTTCCCCACTTGATCGACCAAGTGCGAACCGGCAGAGCCGAATATTTTGGGGCCGAAGCAATCACCCGCTTCGATCGCGCCGAAGCTCAGCGAGGCTGGGATATCGCCAAAGGAGCGATCGCCAGTGAGCTCTATTCCGTCGTGGTACTAGACGAACTAAACCCCGTATTGGACTTGGGTTTGCTGCCAGTTGACGAAGTAGTCCAAACCCTCAAAAACAAACCAGAATATTTAGAAGTCATCGCCACAGGCCGAGCGGCCCCCGAAGCTTTGCTGGAGATTGCCGACTTACACTCAGAAATGAAGCCCCACTATCACCCCGCAGCGGCCGAGCATCATATTTCGGGGATCGAAATATACACCGGAGCGGGCAAAGGCAAGTCTACGAGCGCTTTGGGCAAAGCTTTGCAGGCAATAGGTAGGGGTATCAGTCAAGACCAATCTCACCGGGTGTTAATCGTGCAATGGCTCAAAGGTGGCACCGGTTATACAGAAGATGCGGCGATCGCAGCTTTGCGGCAAAGCTACCCGCAGCTAGTAGACCACCAGCGGTGCGGCCGAGATGCTATAGTTTGGCGGGGGCAACAGCAAGAGCTAGACTGCATCGAAGCAGAACGCGGCTGGGAAATCGCCAAATGTGCGATCGCCAGCGGTTGGTACAAAACGATTATTCTCGACGAACTCAATCCCACAGTAGACTTAGAACTGCTGCCGGTAGAGCCGATCGTCGAAGCCCTGCTACGCAAGCCGCGGGATACAGAAATTATTATCACCGGGCGCTGCCACAAACCCCACGCTTACTTTGACTTGGCAAGCGTACACTCCGAGGTATACTGTCACAAACACTACGGCGATCGGGGCGTAGAACTAAAGCGGGGCGTAGACTTTTAAAGCCCGGAGCGGTACCGAGTTCAATCCGGGCCAGAATTATTAAATGAGGGCCCTGCCTGGAAAACCGGAAATTGCCACAAAGCCTTGTTACCAAGTAACAAATCTCCCAATTTTCCTTGTCTTCGGGATCACCCAGATCAGCCTTTTTTAATCTTTAATTTCCTCCCCCGGACGCGATCCCCGACCGCCAATCCAAAATGGAACATTAAGAATATGAGCCGCGTCTTGTAGAGCGTGAGCACCTGAGACAGTGCACCAGGATTATTAAAGGGTGAAGACATTGAATATAAAAGCTTACAAGCAAAAAATCCGCGAGGGAGAAAGTCTAGACAGGGTTAAGGCCAGTAGGCTAGACTTGCGGCTGGCAAACAGGTTAAACTACAGCGGAATCCAAACATTCGGTGTTCTAGGCAGTGTCTGTAGTCGCACCAGCGATGACCAACAAGTAGAGGAGTGAAGCTTTATGACAACGTTAAATGACGATTCTAATCAACTAGATTTAAACCTTCCGGGACTGGGCCCGGATACAATCTTCGCCGCAGGCGGGGCGGATTTCGTTAGAACTTCCACCCTGGGCGGCAGCTTAATATTTGGCCAAGCCGATAACGATACTCTGATTTCAGTTGGCCCGAACGATACACTGTACGGCGGCGACGACGAAGATTCAATCAGATCTCAGCGCACTCCGGCTTTGCTGTTTGGCGACCGAGGTAATGACACCATAGTCGCTGAAGCCCGCGCTACCCTGTACGGCGGCGAGGGAGAAGACTTCCTCCAAGGTACTGTCGAAGCTAACCTCATGTTTGGTAATGAGGGCGCAGATACGATGCTGGGAGGGGCGCAGAGAGGAGATTCCCTCTATGGCGGTAAGGACAATGACGCGATCGGCTTCTTCATCGCAGGCGGTGGCAACAACCTCTCTTTAGAGGGTGGCTTGGCTATTGGCTTCGCTGGCAATGAAGGCAGCAACTTCTTGCGGGGTGATTTGGGCGACGACTTAGTTGTAGGTATCAATGTAAGAGACAGTCTTTATGGCGGTAAAGGCAACGACACGCTACGTGGTGTGGCCAGCAACAGCTACCTGTCGGGCGATGATGACAACGACACCTTAGTCATTACCAACAGTACGCAAAGCAGCCCATTTACTACCGACGTCATCACGATCGGCATTGAGAGAACCACCTTGATTGGCGGTGGCGGCGACGATTCTCTCAACGGCGCGATCGGCGACTTTGGCGGCGGCAGAAACTTCTTTGACGGCGGCGAAGGCAACGACACGATCAACGTTTTTGCCTTTTCTGATACCGCGTTGGGAGGTGAAGGCGACGACTTCATCCGGTCGGCGTCGGTGCCGGATGTAATTTCGAGCGTAGGCGCGCGGAGTTCATTTCCAGGTTTCGCGGGTCGCAACTTGCTCGACGGCGGAGTAGGCAATGACACGATCGTTGCAGCTTTTGCGACGGATACAATGATCGGCGGTGAAGGCAACGACAGCCTGAGCGGTACCTTTACTAACGCAGCCGGTGGAGATGGCAACGATACTATCAATGCTAGCAATGCCATTTTTGCTGGTACTGGTACTGCTTTGATTACTCTCGAAGGCGGGCTGGGCAACGACTCGTTAATTGGCTACACCAATCCTACTACTGGCAGCAGCTTCACCGTCACCAACCTCATGAACGGTGGCGTGGGAAGTGACACCATCATCTTTGGCAGCCAGTTCGATCGCCTGATTGGCAACTTGGAGGGTAACGACTTCATCTCCTACGCTAGCACCATCACCTTTAGCGGCACAGTCGTCAACTTGATTACCGATACTTTAGGCAGCAACTTCATTACTGGTGGCAACGGCACTGATGTGATCACTACTGGTAACGGGGATGACATCCTGTTCGGCGACTCATCCAATGCTACCGACGCCGCTGGAGGAGCCGGGGACGATACCTTAATTGGCGGTGGCGGGAACGACACCATGCTGGGTGGCTTTGGTAACGACTATTTGATCGGCGGCGAGGGTAACGACTCTCTCGGCGGCGGCCCTGGTGCTGATACGCTGATTGGCGGATCGGGTAATGACAGCTTCTACTACAACAACTTCGGCGAGGGCGCCGTGGCGGGTACTACTAACGTAGACCAAATCGGCGATTTTACAGTCGGCCAAGACAAGTTTATCTTCCAAATCAATGGCTCCAACGGCTTCCCCAACTTGAGGGTAGTGCCAAATACGAATCGACTTTCTTCGCAGGCGTTCTTGGCGCTTGAGAGTGGGGCGTACGAGAGCAAGTTTGCTCCAGCCGGGGCGGGCGAGACAGAGCCGTTCGTCTTCTATGAAGGTGCAAACGGAACCCAAGGCGGACGACTAGGATATGACCCTGACGGTATTGCTGGTCCTAACCCAGGCGTTACGCTGGCAAATCTGAATGGCAGACCGGGCATTACGGCTGCTGACATTATCCTGATTTAATTTGGGTAAAAGTGGGTGGGGTCGATTCTAAAACATCGCCCTACCAACTCTCAAAACTCATTGTGCTATGTTTCGAGCTGGGGATATCCATCCCCGGCTTTTTTATTGGCATTGGGAATTGGGCCGAAAATTAGAATCTGTAGGAGCGGGTTCACCCATAAATTTTGCCACCCATCAATAATCTCGATAAACCCGCCCCCACCCAACGAATAACCCCGATTAAGCATAGTCGCCCAACCGTTAAATTTAATTAATGGGGAATTGGGCCTTTATAGCATGGGGAATTGGGCCGAAAAGTAGAATCTGTAGGGGCGGGTTCACCCATAAATTTTGCCACCCATCAATAATCTCGATAAACCCGCCCCCCAACTCAAAGACGATACCAGTCAAAAAGTGAGGTAAAAACAATGAAAACAATTAAAGACCTAGATATTGTTGCTTTAACTGAAGATTTAGAAGCCACCCATTTTGAAACAAAACAAATCATTAAATTATATAAAGGACAAGTAGGAACAGTTGTGATGGAATTTGATGGCAGTGCTTTTGAGGTAGAATTTTCTCATCAAGATGGCACAACTTATGCAATGGAAACAATTCCAGCCACAAAATTAATGCTTTTACACTATGAGTTAGTAGAATCTGTAGGGGCAGTTACCCGATGAATTTTGCCACCAATAATCTTTATCAACTCGCCCCTACATATTGGTACAAATGATTTAGGCTCATTATAAAAAATCCCGCAAACATATCGTTTGCGGGATTTAGTAGGCAGGAAACTTGTAGCGAATACTGTTACTAAGCTCGGTCTACAATCTCTTTTGCTTTATCTTTGAGGTCTTCTTTCAGGTGAATTGCTGATGCTTCATCCTGCTTGGCTTGACCTTCTAATTTATCTTTCTGATTGCCTGTAACTTCGCTAACAGCTTCTTGGATTTTGCCTTCAATATTCTTCGCTGTGGCTTCGACTCTATTTTCAATGTTCATAATTTTTTATTCTAACTCTACAACTACTAATATATGATTTTAAAGTTGAGTCTGTATCTCTCTTTAGATAGATTTGTTATTACCTTTATTTCTAAGTTAAAGGTTCGATCGCAACTTCGACAAGTTTATTTTTAGAGGAAAAACCGGATTTAATGCCGATCGCAGATTTCGGCACTTTAAACTTTTTCGCCAAAAGCATGATTAATTCTTGGTTTGCTTTACCCTCCACAGGCGGCGACTTGAGATGTATTGTGAGGCTGCCGTCGGGTTGTTCTGCGATGCTTTGCTGTTTGGAATTCGGTTTAACTTTTACTGTGAAAATTTTCATGTGACTAATAACTAATAACTAATGACTAATGACTAATAAGGAATGAGAATTAAATAACTTCCACTCTTGAAAGTGGGATGGGCGTCCCG